>NZ_JAYGID010000106.1:0-5149 GCF_034931685.1 Synechococcus sp. CCY9202 | reverse complement strand
GGGAAACGGGCCTGCCCACCCCTTGCAACGTCAGCTGTGGAGCCGATCGACTGAGGTGCGCGGCCCACCCCGGCTACGCCGGGGTGGGAATGCCGGGGGATTTACACCACTGCAGGGGACGCAGGCGAAGGTGTGATGGGGGTGGTGGTGCCTCATGGTGTTCTGTTCCGTGGCGGTCAGGAAGGTGAGATCCGTAAGGGCATCCTGGAAGACGATTTGGTGGAAGCGGTGATTGGTCTGCCGTCAGGGTTATTCTACGGCACTGGAATTCCTGCCTCACTGATTATCATCAATAAGAGCAAGGCACCTGAGAGAAAAGGGAAGGTGCTCTTTATCAACGCTGAACTGGACTACCAGGAAGGCAAGAATCAAAATATCCTGAGAGACCAGGATATTGAAAAGATTGTGGGATGCTTTGACGCCTACAACGAAATCAAGCGGTTCTCACGGGTGGTGCCCCTGGAGGAGATTCGGGAGAACGACCACAACCTGAACATCCGTCGGTACGCAGACACCTCACCACCACCTGAACCCTTTGATGTGCGTGGCATCCTTCATGGTGGTGTGCCGATCAAGGAGATTCAGAGCGAATATATTCAGGAGATCCTTGAAGGATTTGATGTCAGCGTGATTCTGGTGCCGAAGGATGGGGAGTATCTGAAATTTAGGGATGACATCAAGGAGAAGTCCCAGATCCGTCAGCACCTCGGCGACGCTTCTGATGCGGTGATTCAGCAGTTTGAGCGGTGGTGGGAGAAGTACGGGGTCTCACTCGCTCAGATTGATGCTGAGGTCAAGGAAGCAGAAGCAGTGATGCACGGGTTCTTGAAGGAGTTGGGATATGAGTGAGCATCCTCTTGAACCACTAAACAAAATGTGCGACATAAACCCAGACACTCTCTCGGAAACAGCAGATGCCTCAAGAAGATACAGATACATTGACCTGTCTTCCATCAAGGAACAAAAGGCAGACCTCAGCATTGCCCCAGAACTATTCGCCGATCTACCATCACGAGCGAGGAGGAAAGTCCGATGCAACGATGTACTGCTTGGCACCGTCCGCCCAAATCTAAAGAACTTTGCCTTGATTGATTCGGATGAAGACGATCTCCTCTGTTCTACAGGTTTTGCCGTACTTCGCTCAAAGGAAGACATTTCCGACCCTCGCTTTATCTTTCAGGCAATAAACAGTGAAGTCGTTGAGAGACAGCTAAATGCCTTAGTGACTGGATCAAACTACCCTGCCGTCAATGCGAGTCAGGTTGCAGAACTGCTCATACCCGTTCCCCCACTCCCCGAGCAGAAGAAGATCGCCGAGATACTCTCTGGGATTGATCAACAGATACTTTTTCACCAGAAGCGTCTTGAGAAGAATCAGCGACTCACCAAGGGCGTTTTGAGCGAAATGCTCGCCAGGATTGAAGAAGTGTCCAGGGACTCAAAAAAGTCGGTTGAGGACATATTTAGGGAAACCAGCACCCCAGAAAGACATGAATCTGAAACCCCTCTCTATAGTTTGACAATTGAATCGGGCTTGGTCCCGAAACCAGACAGGTATGTTCGCGACTTCTTGTTGACCGACAAAGAGAAGGAGAATTACAAGCTAATCACAAAGGGCGACTTTGCAATGAATCCCATGAATCTCAGGTGGGGCGCAATTTCCGCGTTTCACGAAGAGTCTACCGCAAAGATTTCAAAGTACTACACGACATTTAGAGCAAGAGATATCCGCACTTCTGTCAGATTATACGAGTTTCTTTTTCGCTCAGACCAGTACATCCGCTTGTACGAGCGCATCGCCACAGGATCGTTGATTGAAAAGATGCGAGTAAATTGGAGCGCCTTCAGGAAACTTGAAATCCCATTCCCTCCTCTTGAAGTACAGAACGACTTTGAGTCCCTATCTTCATCGCTTGAATTGGTGAATAGCAGGACCCAAGTTCTTATTGCTAAGTTGAAAGAGTTTCGCTCAGCACTTGCTTTTGATCTTCTCTCAGGTCGCAAGAGGGTCAGCGTATAACCATGGAAGGCGACGAGCGCCAATTTGTAGAGGCACCTGCCCTTGAACAACTCAAGGGTCTGGGATGGTCTCATCTGGATGGCACAACGCTCGTGCCTGAGAAGTCAAATCACCGCTCATCACTCAAGGATGTGGTCCTCACGCCCAACCTTGAACAAGCAATCCAACGCATCAACCCCTGGATCAGCGAAGACAACCTCCGCAAGGTCGTCCGAGAAGTCACCCTGATTCAGACCTCCACCCTGATGGAGGCAAATCAGTGGTTCTGGGAACGCCTCACCCAGTACTTCAGCGTGGATCAGGACCTGGGCAGTGGTCGTCGGGGTCAGACCCTGAAACTCATTGACTTTGACAACCTGGAGAACAACGAGTTCCTCTGCGTTGATCAGTTCAAGATCCAGGGTCCCTCCCAGAACATCATTCCCGACATCCTGCTCTTCGTGAATGGATTGCCGTTGGGGGTCATGGAGTGCAAGTCGCCCTTCGTCACCGATCCGATGGCGGAGGGGATCAACCAACTACGCCGTTACGCCAACCTCAGAAATCCAAGCGACACAGAAGGGTGCGAGAAACTCTTTCACTACAACCAAGTGATGATCTCCACCCATCGGGATGGAGCAAGGGTTGGGACCATCTCCTCTCCAGTGGAGTACTACCTGGAATGGAAGGACCCTTACCCCACAGATCCAAAGGAACTGGGATCACCTGCCAACGCCCAGCAACTGCTGATCCAGGGACTGCTGAACCCTGCCACCTTCCTGGACATCATTCAGAACTTCACGCTCTACGAAACCGAGAGCGGACGCACGATCAAGAAGATCGCCCGCTACCAGCAGTTCAGGGCAGTCCAGAAGACCATTGAGCGACTCAAAGCACCAGGAGATCGCAAGAGCAAGGGCGGGGTCATCTGGCACACCCAGGGATCAGGAAAGTCCCTCACCATGGTCTTCCTCACTCAGAAGATTCGTCGGGACCCACTGCTTCGGGACTACAAACTGGTCTTCCTCACAGACCGCACCCAATTGGACGGGCAACTTACTGCCACCTTCCGAAACGCACAAGGAGAATCTGTCCTGAATGCCTCTTCGGTCAGTCACCTCAAGGAACTACTTGCCAGTGACGCTTCGGATCTGGTCACCGCCACGATTCAGAAACTGCAGGAAGGAGACTTTGGGTTCTCCTGCCTCAACGACTCAGATCGGATCATCGTGCTGGCGGATGAGGCACACCGCACCCAGTACGGGACCTTAGGTTCTGCCATCAACACCGCTCTGCCCAACGCACCCAAGATTGCCTTCACGGGCACTCCATTAATCACCAGTGAGAAGACCACCCAAGAGTTCGGTGGATACATAGACACCTACACCATTGAGCAAGCGGTCGCTGATGGTGCCACCTGTCAGATCCTCTACGAAGGTCGGGAAGCAACCACCAAGGTCACAGGTGATTCCCTCGATGCACTGTTTGATCGCTACTTCCAGGACAAGACCCCAGAGGAGAAGGATGCGATCAAGATGAAGTATGGAACAGAAAAAGCAGTGCTGGAGGCACCCCAACGAATTGAGTGGATCGGTTTGGATTTGGTTCAGCACTATCGGAGCACAATCCTGCCCAATGGTTTCAAGGGCATTCTGGTGACAGGAGGTAGGGAGGTAGCAGTCCTCTACAAGCAAAAACTGGATGCCATCCCAGGAGCACCTGAGTCAGCAGTGGTGATTTCAGGTGACCACAACGACCCACCCCATCTGGCGAAATGGACCAATCCAGCGGATCACAAGAAGGCAATTGAAAACTTCAAGAAGCCAATTAACGAACACCCTCTTTCCCTGCTGATTGTCAAAGACATGCTCCTGACTGGGTTTGATGCACCTATCTGTCAGGTGATGTATCTGGATCGCAAACTGACGGACCATAACCTGTTGCAGGCAATTGCACGGGTGAACCGGACCAAGGCAAATAAGTTCAGCGGGTACATCGTTGATTACTACGGTCTAACCGATTACCTCGCTGATGCCCTCAAGGTCTTCTCCTCCACCGATGTTCAAGGTGCCCTCAAGAACCTCAAGGACGAAATCCCGAAACTTCAGTCAGCACACACCAGAGTCAAGCAACATCTCAAGAGTCTGGACCTTCAGGACATTGATGCCTGCATTGAAGCAATGGAGGACGAACTCAAGCGCCAGCAATTTGAGGCGGATTTTCGGACCTTTGCCAAGCAGGTGGAGATCGTCCTACCCGATCCATCAGCAAATCCATTCCTGCCTGATCTGAAGGCACTGGGTAAGGTCGTGATCGGATGCCGTAACCGCTATCGGGACGAGCAATTGAACATCGTGGGATGTGGAGAAAAGGTTCGTGCCCTCATTGAAGAGAATGTCCGAGCAACAGGAGTAGATCCACGGGTGCCTCCCACCAAACTCTTTGATGTGGAGTTTGAGCAGGTCCTTGCCTCCCAGACCAACGACAGGGCAAAAGCATCCGAGGTGGAACACGCCATCAAGGCACATCTCAAGGTCAAGTTGGACGATGACCCCGAGTACTACCAGTCTCTGGCACTGCGCCTGGAGAAGATCATCCAGAAGTACCAGCAGAAGTGGGTGGAACTGGTTCAGCAACTCCTGCTGTTCCGTGATGGGATGGAGCAGGAGAAGACCCAGCAGAACGAGGACCTGGGACTGAGTGAGATGGAGGGACCCTTCTACAGGTCCCTGATGGCAGAAATCACCAAGGCATCAAACGACGACACCCTGGATGAGGACACCCACCAGAAGGTGCTGGACCTGACCAAGGAACTGGTCACTGAGTTCCAGGAGGCAACTCAGATCGTCGGGTTCTTTGACAAGTGGGATGAGGTAACCCGAATCAAAAAGCAGATCAAGCGATCCATCCTGGATCAACCATTCGGGGACAAGGCACTGGTGGATGCCGTGACCGAGCGGTTCATGGACCTGGGCAAGAGGCACTTCCGATGACCGCCATTCCAGAGGAGGTTCTGGGATTACGGGTGGAGGTGGTCCGCTCCATCAGGAGGACTGCTGCTCTCCACATCGTCGGCAATGACCTGCAGATACGGGTTCCTGAGCACCTGGGGGATGAGCGAGTAGCCGCGATCCTCAAGCAGAAGCGCCC
>NZ_JAYGID010000105.1:0-7138 GCF_034931685.1 Synechococcus sp. CCY9202 | reverse complement strand
GGGAAACGGGCCTGCCCACCCCTTGCAACGTCAGCTGTGGAGCCGATCGACTGAGGTGCGCGGCCCACCCCGGCTACGCCGGGGTGGGAATGCCGGGGGATTTACACCACTGCAGGGGACGCAGGCGGATCCGCTCAAGCTCCCATCTGCCCTGCCACAGGCTCCACCGACCAGTAGATCGACAATTGCACGAAGGATGGCGCTCGATCAGCGAACCAGCGGCCTCTGGCTGAGTTTTCGATGATTCGCGCTAAAAAAGGGCCCACAACGTCTTCAGCAGCGATGGCCCGTCCCTACCAACCATCACTTCTGCGGCTGCTGCACGGCCCAACGGCTGCGCTGGTGTCTCTGGCCTGGCTGAGCGGGCTGCTCCTGTATTCCAATGACGACGGCCGCTGGGGGCGCCTGCCACTGAGGCTCGGTGGAGACTGGATCGACATCCACGGCTCGATCGGCGTACTGCTCTGGCCCCTGGCCATCCTGTTCGCCCTTTACGCCGTCAGCGTGGGGCGCCGGCAGCTGCAGAAGCCCGCCAATGCCATCACCCTGCTCGCCCTGGCGCTGGCTGTGGGGAGTGGCAAATTAATGGACGAAGACTGGCTGAAGGATGGTCAACTCGATCATGTTGTGTATTCGGTGCATCTTCTGGCCTGGCTGGTCATGGCAGGAGCTGTGCTGGTCCACATTCTGGCCGTGCTGCAACGCGGCGGAGTGCCGCTGGTCCGATCGATGGCGAGCCTTCGAATCCGTGCCAACGACATGCCACGCGACTGGCCTGGCCAGATCAGACGGGCTCTGACCTGGAGAGGCTGACAGCAGCATTCGGCTCCGCTGGATGCCATGGTTAGCAGGAATCAATAAATACGCCGATTGATGGGGGTGACGTCACCACCGCCGCGGCGGAGAGATCGTCGAGGCTGGCCTCCAGCTTCAGCCCGGCGCCGAAAGGACAGATACCGAGGCCCACCACGTGAAGCGCTTGAGCCTGATCAACCAGCAAACGACCCCAACTTGATTCCATATGCATCAGCAGACGAATTCCCGCAAGCAAGGACTCCAGGCAGCTGCCGCACCTCGGCCATCCAACGTCCACCTGCTTCTTGTTCGCATGCCAACGTGAAACTCATGGTGACCTCGCAGCTGATGCCACTTGAGCCAGAACCCAGGCTAGAGCGCATCCATTCCTCTCGCCCAGCTGGGCGCCCATCCCAGAGATTCGGCTAACGATTAGCGGAGCCCTACCGCAATCCTAAACTAGAGTTTTTGCAAGATACTAGATTGTCCTAGACGGCGGCAACAGTTCAGACTCTTTGCCGAATCGACCATTTCAAAATGTAGCCTTGGCGCCTGGGGATTACATACGGGTCCGCTAAGTCTTTACTTGATTGACTACAAGATGTCACCTTGGCCATGCTCCCAAAGACTGATTGACAATCTCGATTCGGGCTTACTGCCGCATCAACAGGGCCAGGAGTGCCTCGATCTCTTGACGCTGGGGGCTTCTCCGTGGCTCACGACGCGGATGGAGAGGTTCGAGATCTCGGTGCTCCCCCAAGGCGAAACCCAATTGAGCAGCAGCGCGGTCGCCTTCCTGAGGACCGGGGTCATGAACCTGCTGCGGCGCGGCGGCTACCGCTCGATCCGTCAGGGCATTCGGGAACTGGGCTACGAGATCGAGGTGATGTTGGCGCTGGGAGGGGTGGCGACAACATTGAGCAAGCCTTGATCAGTTTCCCGCGAGCGAGTCAGCGTAGCGATCGGTCGCTGGCAACCCGGCACACCATCGGGCGTGCGTTCGCCACCTGCGAGGCACAACCAAGCCATCCTGCCGCCTCAACTGGACAGCCCGCCCAATCCACTGCTGGGGCCGATGGAAACCGGAGGCGCTCTGCTGTCGGAGGTCGTCTTCGTCCGCCTTGGCCCTGCAGGAGAGGCCACTTCGGGCGCTGGTCTCGCTGCCGCACCGCTGTCCTGGCCTGGCTGCTTGTCGGGTGGGCTGGGCTGTTGATGCACCAGTGGGAAGAGTTGATCGGGAGGCGATCCCGTCTGCTGAGCCAGAGTTGAACTGTTCGTCTCGATACAGTGCTGTCGATGGTGTTTCGACGTCTGCGAACCGATCGGGAGCGTGGTCGTGCGTTCCAGCCTCGCTTTGCCCGGGGAGAGATTGTGGCGGCCTGGATCGGCGGTCTCCTGGCCATCTGCGCACTGGGCCTGATCAGCAGCTGGAGTCACTACCCCCTGGTTGTGGCTCCCTTCGGGGCTTCCACCGTTCTGTTGTTCGGGCATCCCAGCAGCCCCCTGGCCCAACCCCGCAACATCGTTCTCGGCAATACGATCGGGGCCTTGATCAGCGTGGTGTGCGTGGCCTGGCCGGGCCCTTCGGTGGGGGGGATGGGGCTGGCCGTAGGGGTGACCATCGCGCTGGGGCAGCAGCTGCGATGCCTGCACCCACCTGCGGGTGCTGTGGCCCTGCTGGGCGTGCTGCTGAAGGCCCGACCCTCTTTCGTACTCAGCCCGATCCTCAGCGGCTCCCTGGTCCTGGTGTTGATCGCGGTGGTGTTCCACCGACTGCGTCCGTCCAGCGGGCCCTATCCGCATCACTGGCTCTGAACCCGGCCGGCACCAGTGCGGCCGCAGGACTGAAGGCTCCAGCGACCCACAACACCGGTCCTGCGAAGAAGAGGGCCAGGCTGGCGATCGGGCCCGACGGACGTTGGGGTTCCGGAGCCGCGCCGGTCGTGGCTCTCGCCCTGTTGGTACTGCCGACACTGCATTCGAGCGGGCTGCAGGTGATTGGCAGAGCTGTGACCATCGGAGCAGGAACCCAACTCCTGGCCCAGTTGTTGGCATAGACCAAACCCTGCCTGGCTTCCCTCTTTGCGTTCCTCCAGCGTTTCCAGCCCATCGAGCCTCCGGGCGAACAGCAGCTCGCCGGTGAACAGCGAGGCCGCCGTGGTGCCGGTGCCGATGGACGGCTGGGCGCTGGCGGCGGCGCACCCCTCATCCAATGCTCAGCGGTGCGTTCCTAGCAGAGACCACCAACACCTGAACAACAGCCACACGTGCGAAAAACGCGTGGAATGTCGGCTGCAGCCGATTCCAGGCAGCCAGGCCAGCGCCGACGACAAGACACCGGTGGCAATGGATCTCATGGAGTTCCCAGCCGGCCCCGATCGCTGGCCGCACTGGCGACTCCAGTTCTGCGCTGCTGGTCCATGGCTGTCGTATCCCCATCCCCCAAGGGTCCTCCGGAGCAGAAGCTGGTTGCCTCCCTGAGCGAGCTGATGGAGGGATCGCACCGCCTTCCACTCCGCCAATGCGCTCTACGCCACCTGGGCCCGCAAGGCGATCCACTCCAGCGGTCATGGCTCCCGGCTCCAGCGGGGTCTCTCCGGCCGGATGGGAGGCAGCGCCTCCAACTGCCGGGCCTATGCCCGCGAAGAGCTGGTGGCCGAGCTCGCGGCGGTGCTGCTGGGTGATCGGCTTGAGATCGGCAGCGATGTCTGCAACCACGCCGCCTACCTGGCCTCCTGGATCGCGCTGCTCAGAGAGTTGCCGCGGCTGCTGTTCCAGGTGCTGAACGAGGCCCGGCAGGCCGCTGATCTGATCGCCCCCGATTGGATCGCCCAGCCCGGCCAGGGCAGGACTGGCGAGTAGCGCTATGGAGGGGGCATCAGCGGGGCCCGAATGAGCTGGCTTGAGCCCACCAACCTGCTGCTGCTGGCCTGCGCCCTGATCTATGGCCTGATCGGCGAATGGGTCGATGGCGGCATCCTGCTGGTCTTCGTGGTGGGCATCAGCCTGCTCGATGCCGTGCAGCAGCAGCGCAGCAACCACGCCCTGGCCGAACTGGCCCGGCTCTCGGCACCCCACGCCCATGTGCGGCGCGATGGGGAGGATCTGGAGCTGCCCGCCGATCAGGTGCGAGTGGGCGATCGGCTCCGGCTGGAGGAAGGTGATCGGGTGGCGGCCGATGCCGCCCTCAGCGAGGCGGTGGGGTTGTGGCTGGATGAGTCGCTGCTCACCGGAGAATCGCTGCCGGTCGCCCGCTCCGCCGCCGGGGAGCGGATCCTGGCCGGGTCCCTGGTGGCCAGCGGCCGGGGCTGGGCCGAGGTGGTGGCGGTGGCCGACGCCACCGAACTGGGCCGACTTGGCAGTAGCCTGGCCACGGTGCAGCCGCCGGCCACCCGGCTGCAGCGCCAGACCCGTCGCCTCACCGGCCGCCTCACCGTGCTGGCCCTGGGGCTCTGCGCGGCCCTGGCGGTGATTCAGGGGGCGGTCAGCGGCAACTGGCCCGAGGCCCTGCTGGCCGCCCTGGCCCTGGCCCTGGCGGTGCTGCCCAACGAGATTCCCGTGGTGCTGGCCCTGTTCCTGGCCCTCGGCGCCCTGCGCCTGGCCCGGATCGGCGTGCTGGCCCGCTGGCCGGCGGCGGTGGAGAGCCTCGGCAGCGCCACCGTGCTCGCCGTCGACAAGACCGGCACCCTCACCGAGAACCGCATGGGGGTGCAACAGCTGCTCACCTGGCCGGAGCTGGAGGGCTGGCAGGCGGGAGACCCCCTGGAGGAGCCCTTTCACGCCTTGGTGGAACTGGCGGTGCTGGCCAGCCGCGGTGACCCGGTGGATGCGATGGAGCTGGCGATCCAACGCCTCGCCGCCGATCAGCTCAGCGGCACCGAACACCTGCATCCCGACTGGCCCCTGGAGCGCGACTACCCCCTGCAGAGCGATCTGCTGGTGTTCTCCCGCCTCTGGCACAACAACGAGGGCGGTTTGCAACTGGCCGCCAAGGGGGCGCCCGAGGCGATCGCGGATCTGTGTCACCTCGATGCCAGGCAGACCATGGCCCTGCTGGCCGCCACCGATGGGCTCGCCGCCAGGGGGCTGCGGGTGCTGGCGGTGGCGCGCGGGCTGGATGGCGTGCCGGTGCACGAAGGTCAGCCGTTCGCGAGCGGCGGCGCCCTGCCCGAACACGTGCACGGCTACCTGTTCGAGCCGGTGGGCTTTCTGGCCCTGGCCGATCCGCTGCGCCCGGATGTGCCGGCGGCCATCGCCACGGCGCGGGGTGCGGGCGTTCGCGTGGTGATGATCACCGGAGACAGCCCGGTGACGGCCCGCTCGATTGCCGATCAGGCGGGCTTGCCGCCCGGTCGGGTGCTCTCCGGCCCGGAGCTGGACGCCCTGACGCCCCAGGCCCTCGCCGCCGCGATTGGAGAGGTGTCCGTGTTCGCCCGGGTGATGCCCCAGCAGAAGCTGCAGCTGGTGCGCGCCCTGCAGGCCGCTGGTGAGGTGGTGGCGATGACCGGCGATGGCGTCAATGACGCCCCGGCCCTCAAGGCCGCCGACATCGGCATGGCCATGGGCAAGCGCGGCACCGCCGTGGCCCGGGAATCCGCCGATCTGGTGCTGCTCAATGACACCTTCAGCGATCTGGTGGAGGCCCTCGAACTGGGCCGGCGGGTCGATGCCAACCTGCACCGGGCGCTGGGATACACCCTCGCCATTCACCTGCCGATCGCGGCGCTCGGCCTGGTGCCCCTGCTGCTGCCTAGTCAGGCCCTGATCCTGCTGCCGGTACACATCGCCCTGCTGCATCTGGTGATCGATCCGGCCTGCACGGTGGTGTTCGAGGCGCTGCCCGCCAGCCCGGGCCTGATGCGGCAGCCCCCCCGCCCGCCGCAGGCGCCCCTGTTCGGCCCCGACACCTGGCGCCATTCGCTCAGCCAGGGCGCCGTGGTGATGGTGGCCGCCCTGGTGCTGGTCTTCTGGCCTGAGGCCGACGCCGCCACCCACCGCAGCCTGGTGTTCTCGCTGCTGCTGCTCGCCGGTGGAGGCCTGGTGTGGCTGAACGGAGATCCCCATAGCCGCATCACGGCCGCAGGCGCCGGCATCGGCCTGGGGCTGTGGCTGCTGCTGCTGGCCATTCCCGGATTACAGCAAGGACTCAGCCTGGCGCCGATGCAGCCAGCCGAGATCCTCAGCGTGATGATCACCACGGCGGTCGCCCTGCTGCTGGCAGGGCTGCTCAACCGCCAACTCTCCTGACCCCCCATGTCCTCCCAGCACGAGAGCCCCAGCCACACCCGGTCGTGGAGATCCAGCGCCAGCCCCACCCCCGCCAGCACCAGCACCGCGCCGGATCCGGCAGTGCCTTTCGCTGGAGCGTGATCCTCAACTGCGGCCTCTCGGCCCTGCAGCTCGCGATCGGCGTCGGCTTCGGGTCGCTGGCGTTGATCGGTGATGCCGTGCACAACCTTGGCGATGTGGCCGGCCTGCTGCTGGGCTGGGGCGCCGAGCGGCTGAGCACGCGAGCTCCGAACGACCAGTTCACCTACGGCTATGGCCGCTCCACCCAGCTGGCCTCCCTGGCCAATGCGGGGCTGATCCTGATGGCCGCCACCGTGGTGCTGGTGGAGGGGATCAAACGGCTGAATACCCCGGTCGAGGTGCTCAGCACTCCCGTGGCCTGGGCGGCGGCGCTGGGCATCGCCGTCAACCTCTTCTGCGCCCGGCTGTTCGGCGACGACGGCAGCCACGACCTCAACCGCCGGGCGGCAGTGATTCATCTGCTTGGCGATGCCGCCGTGTCGGCAGCCGTGCTCGTGAGCGCCATCGTGGTCGGACTGACCGGCTGGAACTGGCTCGATGCCGCCACCGGCATTGGGGTCGGCCTGGCGGTGGCCTGGACGGGCTGGTCCCTGCTGGGCGCGTCGATGAGGGTCGCCCTTGATGCGGTGCCTGCCGGGATTGAGCCGGCGGCGGTGAATCAGGCGTTACACAGCCTGCCCGGCGTGGTGGATGTGCACCACCTGCACATCTGGAGCATGAGCACCTCCCAGAACGCCCTGACCGCCCATGTGGTGCGTCGAACCGGGGAGATCGACGACCTGAAACTGCTGCATCAGGCCAAGGAACGACTCGCCCAGCTCGGCATTGCCCACAGCACCCTTCAACTGGAGCCGGCGGACCCAGCTGATCCTTGAGAGGATGGGAAGTGACTCAGCCCACCAGCTCCGGCCGCGTCCCTTTGCGTGGTGTAAAACCCGGGGCCCGAATGCCCTGATCAGAGGGTGAACAGGGTGGAATGACGGGCTGTCATTCCGGAGGTGCAGATGCGCCTCTTGCAGCCACGATGAATCGA
>NZ_JAYGID010000104.1:0-8320 GCF_034931685.1 Synechococcus sp. CCY9202 | reverse complement strand
AGGGAAACGGGCCTGCCCACCCCTTGCAACGTCAGCTGTGGAGCCGATCGACTGAGGTGCGCGGCCCACCCCGGCTACGCCGGGGTGGGAATGCCGGGGGATTTACACCACTGCAGGGGACGCAGGCGCGGGTGCCGCATTCCTCGCAGACACACAGACCTGTGAGGAGGCGGGGTTTGACCTGGACGTTGTGCCCCCACATCGTCCGGTTCAACTCGGCGATGCGCTCAAACTCCGCAAATTCACCATGGGAGAGCAAGGGCTCATGGCGATCCCAGAGGACCTTCTCAAAGCGGTGGTTGGGTTTCTGGTGGTAAGCGATCCCACCGCGGATGGTGGGATTGAGCAGCCAGCTGCGTACAGCTCTGCAGCTGCTCAGTGGAGTGGGTTCCTCAAACTCCCTGACGGCCGTTGACATGCGCCAGTTGAGAGAGCGCAGCAGTGCCAGAAACCGCTGGGCGCGGGGGAACTCCACGGGATCGGGTTCCAACCGCTTGCGGTCACTCGTCAGGCGGTAGCCCCAGCAGGGCTTGCGCATTGGCTTGCCCATGGCCCGGCCTGCCTCCAATCCGCTGCGTACCCGCCGAGAGAGCCGCATGGATTCTCCTTCGCTGAGGCTGCCTTTGAGGCGGGTGAGCAGGAGGTCCTCCGGCGTCGCCATGGTGAGGATGCCGTCGTCAAGGGTGCGGCAGGTCACGCCCTTGGCATCGCAAAGCTTGACGAAGTCGTCGGACTCCCGGGAGTCCCGACCGAGGCGTGAGAACTGGGTGGCGACGACCTCCGCCACCACGCCCGCATCAATCAGCTGCCGAAGCGACTGGTACTGAGCCCTGAGGGGATTGCGACCGGTCTCGACGTCGGTGAGCACCATGTCGCAGTCTTCTGCCTTGACTCGCACCCCTTGCGCGTCGAGGGCAGAGAGCTGCTCCCCGGACGAGGTCGAGACCCGCAGGTATCCGACGCGGAGCAGGCTGCCCCCCAACAGACGGCGCATGGCCTCTGGGGTGAGCAGATCCGCGATATCCGCTGACAGCGCCCGCACCGAGCCCTCTCTGTACGTCCCACGAACAGTATGTCCCCATACACTGAGCTTCGGCCCAGTGAATGTCCTGAAGGCACCCCTGGGCGTCGTTGGGTGGCTGGATTCCGAGCAGGTCGCGCATGCGGCGGTTCCACTGCTCCGGCAGGTCCTCGACCGGCATCCCCTGCTCCAGCAAGGCCAGTTCCAGCTCAAAGCGCATCACGATGTGCAGGGCGTAGCTGAGTTCATCGGCCTCGACCCGGATCAGGCCCGGCCGCAGTGGGTTGAGGGAGCGCCAGAAGCCGGCGGCGCCTCCCCAGGGATCAGCCCCCAGACCGTCGCGGAAGCGAGGATGCCAGCGGTTGGCAAAGGCGCGGCTGCGGGCCACCCGGCACTCCCAGAACAATGACTGGGATTCATGCACACCCATGGAGGTGGCTTCTCCCAGGGGCCAGGGAAAGAAATGGTCGTCGGACTGAGGCAGGCCCTGCTCATAGAGGGAGTGGCCCCACTCGTGGGCAGTGGCCAGAAAGGCTGAAAGCGGCTGGCCAGGCACCACCCGGGTGGTGATGCGGAAGTCCTGGGGGCCAACCGTGCAGGAAAAGGGGTGGGCGGAACGGGAGCGCTGGCAGCGGCTGGGGTCATAGCCCCAGTCGTCGAGCAGCGCCGCGCAGAGACTCTCCTGCAGGCCCTCGGGCAGGTCGGCAGTGGGCACTGCTGCACTGGCAGCTGCTGTGGTGGAAGCCGCTGTGTTTGCAGCAGAGGTGACCTGGTCCAGCAAAGCCGGAAGCTCGGCCTTCAGGGGGGCAAACAATGCCTCCAGCCTCGCCACGCTGATATCCGGCTCAAAGGGCTGGGCCAGGATCTCCCAGGGGCTGCGGAGCACCGGTTCGGCGTCGGCCAGCTGGCTGGCCTGCTCACGCCGCAGCCGGATCAACGTGGTCAGGGCCGGCGCGAAGGCGCCGAAGTCGTTGCGCGCCCGGGCGTCCTGCCAGACCGCATTGCCGCGTGACTGGGCCATGGCCAGGGCGGCCACTAGTTCTGGGTCGAGGCAGCGCTGACGCTCCTGCTCCAGCCGCAGCAACTGCAGATTGCGACGCCGCTGCGGCGGAGCTTCAGGATCGAGCTCGGCCTCAGCCGCCGCCACCAGATCGGCCAGCTCATCGCTGCTCTGGCGCTCGTGCAGCTGGCCGGCCAGCAGGGCCAGCTGTTCCCCTCGCCAGGCGGCCCCAGCCGCTGGCATCACCGTGTTCTGGTCGTAGTAGAGGGCACTGCTGATCGAGCCCAGCAGCCGGGTCTGGTGCAGATGGCTGCGCAGGCGTTCAAGGGTCGAACCCGAGGGGGCCATGAAGACGGACCACTGCTGGAGGCCAGCATGGCGCCGGCCTGGTTCTGCAGTCTGGCGGGCCGATGGGGCCGCAGCTGATCATCCGTGCTGCAGCAAGGCACCCAAGCCAAGCTGCTGCAGGATTCCCTGGCCGGAGAGGGCCTCAATGGCCAGGCCGATCACGAAACCAAGCATGGCAAGGCGACCATTCAGGAGTTCGGCACGGCTGTGGAAACCCCAGCCACTGTGACTGGCTGCGCTGGCGAGATACATGCGTGGTTCAATGACCCGCGGATCGAGGAGCTGGGGCTCCTGAGAATCCCACATCCCGCCTTCTGATTCGGCATAGTTTTTGACGTGGACCTGTGCTGCGGTTTTTGTTGAAGCCGACATGACGATGAGTCCTGCGAGTGAAGTCTGTAAGTGTCCTGAAGAAGGAACGCGTGCTGGAAAACAACCATGGCGTCCAGGCCCATGGAAGTAGCAAGAACTATGTTGCGCTTCGACGATGCCCTGATCAATGACTGTCAGGGGCTCCTCTTCATGACAACACCGTAAAGCCAGAATGACGTTTTCAACCTTTTCCAGGCTGTGTGGTCAGGTGAAGGGCGGTTTCCCCTGCCCCCTCTGATCCGCAGGATGGGGCACATCAGCGCGCTGGAGAGTGAAACCCGTACCCGATGTCGACCTGTGCGGTGATCGACACGATGCCGGTCACAACCCTGTCAAAGGCTGGAGAACGAACCGACATGGCATGCAGACGGGGTTGCCAACAGCATGAGGTCCATCCAGCCCTGGTTTCGGTGCTGCGCGGTGGCCTGGATGGTGAGTGCAACAGCCCCCCTGCTCGCCCAGGACATCCCGATTGAGGCGCCCCAGCCAGCCACCGAAGACATCGAGACGATGAAGGAGGTCGAGAAACTGGAAGCCCTCCATTTCGCGCCCACCACAACGGTGCAACTGCAGATCAATGGCGCCTTGGGGGCACTGCACTACACCGGCAGCGCAATCGAGACCTCCAGCAACACGGCAGCGGGAGCTCCCCTGCTCAATGGTCTCAGCTTCAACCACGAGACGAGGCTGACGATCGACACCAGCGTCACCGGCCAGGATCTGCTGCGGATCCGCTTCCGCGCTGGCAACTTCGCCCGATCCGGCTTTGTCTCCAACGCTCCCACACCACTGTCGCGGCTGGATTTCGCCTTCCAGGAGCCTGGCTGCACCGCGGAAGAAGGAAACTGCGCGGTGCAACAGATCAGCATCAACAGGGCCTACCTGCAGATCCCCCTCACTCCCGAGATCCGCTTCAGCTTCGGTGCGCGGATCATGCAACTCGACATGCTGCCCGTGTGGCCGAGCGTTTACAACCAGTCCCCCATTCTCGACCTGTTCCAGTACGCCGGAGCACCGGGTGCCTACAGCAAGCGGCTCGGCGGAGGCTTCGGTGCCTGGTGGCAGCCCAAGGGCTCGCTGCAGGGTCTCAGCCTCGGCTTTGCGTACGTCGCCGGCCGAGCCGGCAGCTCTGCCCAGGGCGGCGGCCTGTTCTCGGCGAACTCCGGCCAGACCAGCACCATCCAACTGGCCCTGACCCGACCCCAATGGAACATCACCGGGGCCTACACCCTCAGCGGCGCCCAGGTGAGGCTGAGGGGGACACCTCTGGCCAGCCAGCTGGCCGAAGAGTCCAGCCAGGGAAGCCTCGGCTCCTGGTCCGTGGCGGGCTACTGGCAACCCCGCTCCTCCGGCTGGCTGCCTTCGATCAGTGTGGGCTGGGGCCACGACAGCTTCCGTTTCGGTCGCACTCCCGTAGCCGATGGATCCAGCATCCGTACAAGGTCCTGGTATGCCGGTCTGGTCTGGAGCGATGTGCTGGGCCAGGGCAACAGCCTGGGATTCGCCGTGGGGTCCCCAGCCCATGTGACGGCCATCCAGGCCCCCGGGCTGAGCTCCATCAACGACGGCGGCCTCGCCTACGAGCTCTCCTACAGGATCGAGGTCAGTGACCGTCTCACCCTGACGCCAGCGGTCTTCTGGCTGAGCCGCCCTCGCGGCGCCATGACCACGACGTTGGATCTCTCCGAGGCGCTTCTGTCCCCAACTCCATCCGGCAACCCCAGCCTTGGCGTCTGGGCCGGAGTGATCCGAACGACGCTGCGCTTCTGACTGCGTGTGTGATCAACCGAACCAATTCAGAAAGCGCTGAATCACCACGGCGTTGCTGATGTCCACGAAGAAGCCAGACACCAGCGGCACCACAATGAAGGCCCTGTGGGCCGGTCCGTACCGCTGAGCCACCGCCGACATGTTGGCCATTGCTGTGGGGGTCGCACCCAGGGAGCTCCCGCCGAAGCCGGCGCAGATCACAGCGGCTTCGTAGTCACCCCCCATCACCTTGAACACCACGAACAAGGCGAACAGGAAGGTGAGCACAAACTGCGCGGCCAGAATGGCCAGGATCGGGCCAGCCAGGGAGGCGATCGTCCAGAGCTGCAGGCTCATCAGCGACATCGTCAGAAAGATGCCCAGGGAAATATCCGAGACAATGGCCAGGGAACGGGGCGGCGCCAGACAACGGATCGGTAGCAGCCGCGGCACGGTGTTGGTGAGGAAGATCGCCGCGAACAGGGTGCAGACGAACAGGGGCAGGTTGCTGCCGGCGGCCTTGAGGGCTTCGTGCAGCAGCTCACCAAGACCCAGGCTGACATTGAGCCAGAAGAGGGTTCGCAGCAGCGTGAAATAGGTCACCTCCTCCTGCTCACTCCCGGATCTGCGACTGGTCTCTGGATCCATGGCCTGAGCAGGCTTCAGCTGTTGACCCAGAATCAGAATGCGGGCGATCGGTCCTCCCATCAGGGAGGCCAGCACCAGGCCGAAGGTGGCGCAGGCAATGGCGATTTCCAGGGCATTGCTGATGCCATGGGCTTCGGCGAAGCGCGGCGCCCAGGCGATGGCCGTGCCATGGCCACCGAGCAGGGACACGGACCCGCCCAGCAACCCCACGAGTGGATCCAATCCCAGCAGCACTGCCATGCCGACCCCGGTGAGATTCTGAAGAACCATGAAAACCACCGTGGAGGCGATCAGGATCAACAGAGGCCAACCACCGGCAAGCAGGGTCTTGATATCGGCATTGAGGCCAATCGCCGCAAAGAAGTAGAGCAGCAGAAAATCACGTGTCATCAGATTGAAGCTGATCTCCATCCCGTTAATGGAATGGATCAGCGCCAGCAAGATGCAGACCAGCAAACCACTGGTGACCGGCTCGGGAATATTGAACTCACGAAGAAAGGAAATCTTTCGATTCAGCCATCGACCAAGCGCCAACACCACGATGGCGATATTGAACGTGGCGAAGCTCTCAAACTGCATGGAGGGTCATATGCAGGACAAGGGAACGATCAGACCTGAGGGAGCATCATTCGCACCCCTGAACGGAGATGCGATAGCTGAAACCAATCGCCGCTGGCCTGCTGCTGGAGCCGACCCGGAAGTTCATCAGATTGGTCCGCTTACCAGGAACGGCCTTGAATGGACCGAACTTGCGGCCCGCCCCTGGTTCGAAGGTCGGTGTTTCGTTCACCACCTGCAGGCTGGTGCCATCGGTGAAGCGCATGAACGCGGAAATCGGGAAGGTGGCCCGCTCCGAGGACGCCGATGTGAAGAAGAACTGGTAAGTACGAAACGGCCGATCCACGATGAAGTCGGTGTTCCAGTTGGTGTTGCCCAGCAGGCGATCCGGGCCGATCCGCTTGGAGACGACGGGATCACCACTGCCACCCAGTGGCATCAGAAAGCTGCAGCTGGCCTTGGCGCTGGCGACGCCTAATCCAGCAGTCGCCAGGGCAGCCAACAGAAGCGGCTGGATCAGACGAATCGAAATCATTGTCAGAAGGGCACTTCCAGAACGCAGCATGACAGCCCACTCCGCGTTGGGCATGGACAAATCCACTACAGCGCCCCCTTATCCTTCCGGCCTGGAAGCAAAGAGGTTTAGTCCCAGTGCTTCCGAGAGGAACCTGGCGGTGAGTTGACCGCGCACGCTGTTACCCGCCTCATCCAGAGGCGCTGAATACGTGGCCAGCCCACCTTTTCCGGGTGCCACGGTGATCATGCCGCCCGCCACCCCGCTCTTGCCGGGGAGCCCGGTGGCATAGAGCCAGTCGCCAGAGGTTTCGTAGAGCCCGGCGGTGACCATCACCGCCAGCACATGCTGGCAGTGGACCGCATCGATCACCTGCTCGCCCGTGACGGGCTGGCGACCACCGTTGGCCAGGGTCGCCGCCATCACCGCCAGGTCTGAGGCCGTCACGCTGAGGGAACACTGGCGGGTGTAGAGGTCAGTGGCTTCTTCGGGATCCCACCAGATGCGGTCGTGATCACTGAGCAGGGTGGCGATGCCGGCATTGCGCCGATTCGAGGCCAGCTCCGATTCGCAGACGACCTGATCGATCTCGAGGCGTCGACCTGCAAAACGGGAGAAGCCGTCCTGAATGAAGGCCCACTTGTCCTCCATGGTGGCGCCAGGAGCCAGACTAGTGGCAGCGATCGCCCCAGCATTCACCATCGGATTGGAGAGACCTTCACCACTGCGCTCCACAGCCAGGACAGAATTGAATGGCAGGCCGGTACTGTTCACCCCAAGCTTCTCGCGGGCAGCAGCCTCACCAATCGCCTGGCAGATCAAAGCAAACAGGAATGGCTTCGAGATGCTCTGAATACTGAAGGCCAGCCGAGCCTCGCCCGCTTCGAACAACGCGCCTCCACTGCTGGATACGCAGAGGCCGAAATGTTCGGGAGTCGCCGCTGCCAGGGCGGGAATGTAATCGGCGACCCGGCCATCCAGCACGGGAGAGAATCGCCGATGGGCCTCCGCCACCAGATCCTCCACCACCTCTGCGGTGGGTAAGTGGCCGGTGGACACCCATTCGGATACGGACCTCATGGTGGGCAGGCGGGGTGGGAGGGGGGTGAAGGCGCGAGGGGTGCGGGGTGAGGGGATACCTCGGCCGGATCAAGCCGGCGCTGATTGCTCCCAGGCGAAATGGGGCAACCGATAGAGCGCCTCCCGCTGGGCGCTGCTCCAAGTCTCGAACATGGCGGAAAGCTCGGGGGCATCGGCCTCAAACTTGATCTGGTGCGCAATCGCCAGCGAGTTGCGCGGCACGATGGCCAGCTCAAAAGGGGGGCCCACGGTGAGATTGGAGCGCTGGGTGAGCACCTCCGAAATCAGGCAGAGGCGTGCAGCATCCTCAAGCGAAAGATTGGTGTGACCAACATTGTCAAGCGGTGGCTTGCCATATTTGGTTTCACCGATCTGCAGGTAGGGCGTCTCGCGGGTCGCCATCACCGCGTTTCCCTGGGGATAGATCATAGAAAGACCGTGAGACTCACCGCCAATCTGCCCACCCAGGATGAAGGAGGCGCCAACATCGGCACCAATCTCCTTCAAAGCCGGACCATCCTGCCGTTGCACAGCCAAACTTACACGACCTATATAGGCGGCCGCCTCGAAAAGATACTCGCACGTCCTCAGATTTTTCCCGCCTTCCTGGCCATCATCACTAGCCCGATCCAGATCCCTCCGAATCCAATTCAGCACAGCCTGGGTCGTTGCTAGATTTCCAGCCGCCAAAAGAACAAATAGCCGATCTGACGCCGGCTGAAACACATGCATCTTGCTATAGGTTGAGATGTAGTCTACGCCTGCATTTGTACGGGAGTCAGAGGCAAGGACCAGCCCCTTCTCAAGCCAATAACCAATGCAATAGGTCACTTGAGCCAAGCCAGGGATGTACTGGCGAAATCCTAGGATCCGCGGCCGCGTCCCTTTGCGTGGTGTAAAACTCGGGGCCCGAATGCCCTGATCAGAGGGTGAACAGGGTGGAATGACGGGCTGTCATTCCGGAGGTGCAGATGCGCCTCTTGCAGCCACGATGAATCGAGACGATTGACTTGTCAAGTCTTTCGTCTGA
>NZ_JAYGID010000103.1:0-17092 GCF_034931685.1 Synechococcus sp. CCY9202 | reverse complement strand
TGGATCCGGAGGGCAACCGGTTGCTGTTGCTGGTGATGCCAGCAGCGTGAAGTCCCCTTCATGAAGCCCCATTGCCCTTGGTGAAGAGCGGTTTCGTTCGCGCTCCAGCTCTTGTCCTGAGCCGCCATCCGTCCGATCGTGAGTCGATCGACACCCGGGAGGCTCCAGCGCATGGAAGACACCCCACCTGAGCAACCGTCAGGAGTGCGCTGACGATCCGGCCCCTGCTCCAACACTCTCAACGGATCACTGACGTTCCTGGCGTGTCGCGGCTGTTTTGCTGAAACAACCCTGGCGCCGTCCATTGCACCGCCTCAGGTGCCCCGGACCCAACGGAACGTCCCGATAGACCCCTGGCCCCAGGTGCCAGCGCCCGCAGCTCCGACCACAACTGAAAACACCCTGATCTGACAACGATCACGGCGATTGCCAAGCAAAAAACTCGCACAGCTGCGCCCCACCCCCTCGGGTCGGCACCACGGCTGAGCAGACAAAAGCCCGGGGCCCAGGCTCCGGGCATTGTTGTGCGGCAGAAGGCTCCAACGCCGCCGCTCCACCAGACCCCGCTGCAGCCGGGAGCAGGAGGCTTCAGCGAGGCTCACGGAGCTGGGCCTCCCAGTTGACACGGGCGAGGGATAGGCGGCCTGCATCCGGTTCACTTCAGGGGACTTCGTGCGCTGGTGCTGGTTGGGAACGCGCCGGGATTGGGACTGGCCTGACCCCATGACGGCTGCGGTGAATCACCTGCCCCCCGCAAAAGAGCAGCGATTCACCGGCCTGGAACGGTTGCCAGTGCTCGTCGGTGGTGAGCGGCTCGGTACTGAGGATGGTCACCACATCGTTTGCGGTGGTGAGTGCGGAGAAATCCACCTGCAACGGCAGATCAGCCAGGGTGGCCTTGCAGAAGGGGGCCCGGCGTGTGAGCCAGTGCAGCTTGCTGGTGGCGGTGGCAAACAGCCACTGGCCGTTGCTGATCAGGGCATTGAAGGTGCCCCGCTCCGCCAGTTGGGCAGCGCAATGGTGCAGCTGATCAAACAGCGCGCCAGGATTCTGCGGATTCACCCCAGCTTGTTCCAGCTGCTCGAGAATCCAGCAGAAGGCCGTTTCACTGTCGGTGCTGCCGAATGGCCGGTGGTGATCCCCCAGAGGAATGGCGCCCTGGAGGTCGCCGTTGTGGGCAAACACCCAGGTCTGCCCGCCCCAGCAGCGGGAGAAGGGATGGCAGTTCTCCAGCGCCACCACGCCGCGGGTGGCTTTGCGGATATGGGCGATGCTCACCAGCGCCTTGGGTGAGCGCTCCGCCAGCTGATCGGCGAGGACGGAAAAGGCCGCTGGAGCCTCCTCCCGCAGCAGGGTGAGGCCATGGCCACCGGGGGTGAAGCTGGCCAGCCCCCAGCCATCGGCGTGCTCGCCGGTCGCACCACCGCGGCGACTGAGGCCCCGAAAGGAAAACCCCATGTCGGTGGGCGTGTTGGCGTTGAGGGCGAGCAGCTCACACATGAAGGACCGCGCAGGGGGAGGGAATCAGCGGGTTTTGGCGAAGAAACGATCCCAGAGGCCGTCGTTGCCGAAGAACTGCCTGACGGGAGCAAAGCGATCCTTCACCCGTGCCCAGATCGCGAGGTTGGTGGGGCGGAAACCCTCCTCTGCCAGGATCGCCTGCGCGTCCTCGGAGAAGAGCTAGGAGGCCAGGGCCTCGGCAGGCTGACGGGTGCCCTCGCTGGGCTGGTGCTCGATGGGCAACAAAACCTCCTAGATCCCGGTGCTGAGGCGGACCTTGCGCAGCAGGAAGCCAAACACGGTTTCCAGGCGGGTGGTGATGTCGGCGCTGAGGTCCATACCGAGGCGCAGCTCGCAGCTACGGGTTCTGGAACGCAGCACGGTGCCCTCGGGTTGCAGCGTCACCTCGTAATACCCACCAGGGATGGGGGCCGGCTGTGCCGTGCCGTTTCGGCCCGCCTCAGGATCAGCTGAACCAGGCAGGCTGGCTTCCGGCGCGATTGACACCACCCTCGCCTTGAGCGTGCCGTAGTCGGGATAGGGGCAGCCGGTGATGCGCAGGTCGGCTCGCTGATCCACTTCCACCTTGGTGATGTTCTCGGAGGGCACCAGCACCTTCACCAGCAGACCGGCCTGGCTGGGGGAAATGCGGGCCAGCTCCTCGCCGGCAGCCAGCATCTGGCCGGGATTGCGCAGTTTGAGTGAGAACAGCACCCCCGGTACCGGTGCGGTGAGCGACGTCTGGGCCAGATCCCGAGCAATCTGGCTCTTGTCGGCGCTGTTGGTGACCAGCTCCCTCTTCAGCTGCGCCTGATCACTGCTGTTGCGGGAGCGCTGCTCCGCCACCGCCTGCCTGGCTTTGGCCAGCTGGGCGAGGGCCACGTTGTAGCTCTCCTCCTTCTCCTCCAGTTGGGTGACGGTGATGGAGCCGGTGCCGCCCAGCTGCTGGAAGCGGCGATATTCGGCTTCCGCAAAGCGCAGCCCTGCCTCGGATTTCTCCACTTCCAGCTCGGCCGCCTGCAGGGCCGCCAGCCCCTGGTTCACCAGTGCCTGGCTCTGCTGGGCCAGGGCCCTTCGGCTCTGGCTGAGCTGCTGCTGCTTGCCCTCCAGATCTGTGGGATCGAGCAACGCCAACACCTGGCCGGTTTGCACCCGCTCGTTGGGCTGCACCAGCACCCGACGCACCCGCGCAGCAAAGGGGGCGTTGATCACGCTGGTTTCACCGCTGGGCCGCACCACACCGCTACCGCGCACCACAACCCGGTAGGGCCAGACGGCCATCAAGGCCACACCGGCAGCGAAACTGCCCAGCATGACCAGGCCGGCACTGTGCACCCAGGGCCGCACCGAAGGCAGAAACTCCTCGCTGGTGGTCTGCCGCAGCACCAGGCCAGCATCCAGCGGCCGCGACGCCAGGCCGCCGCGGCGTGTGGCCACAACCGGCAACTCCGGCACGGGCGTTGTTCCAGGCAGGGGTGACTCCGGCAGTTTCAAGGGTTCGCTCATGCCGGCAAGAGGTCGGAAGCCAGGGTTTCTATGTGGATCAGATCCGAGGTCGGGTCCTGCAATGTCACATGGGCCTGTGGCTGACCATGATCGTGGTGAAGCCGGCACGGTGCCCCAGCCAGCCGCTCCATCCTGGCGGCAGAGCCACCCAGGGCTCGTCGTCGGCGCTGGGACTTCCACCGTGCCATCGAGCACCTCGAAGAGGCGGTGAACCACCACCTGGGTGGTGAACGACTTGTTGGCACAAGCAATCAGAGCCCTGAGGAAGCCCGGGATGTTGCCGCTGAAGCCATGGAAGGCGAGCCGCTGGCCGATGCCCGGCGGCCTGTCGATCACGCACGTCCTGTCATCCCTGAGCAACACCATCCCTAGCTGGAGGCTGGTGAGAAGCTGCCTCGGCTGAACCGGCTCGTGCTGACGCCCTGGCGCGCCGGCGTCGGGCAAACCAACGGTGATCGTCAGGGGGATGGGTCCCAGCCGGATTCCATCCGAGCGTTGTTCGAAGCGGTGGCGACGTTCGACGCTCGCAGACTGGTCCGATGACGACTTTCAACTGGCTCTCACCAGCAAGTCGATGGGGCAGGTCCATCTCCTCCGTCTGGGTCTGGCTTTGATCTCAGATGCAGGCTCGCTCACACTGACAAGCGGTGTGCTGGTTCGGAATCCAGTTCCAGACAGCTGCTTGATCAGCATGGTCAACGCCGGCCTCGACGCGTTCACGCGGGCCGCAGCGCTGGGGATGCCCCGAGGGGTGAGCATCAAGGTGGTGTCGCCCTGGCCGCGAACTGGCCGAGACCCAGCAGCCCATGGGACGCTGCCATGGTGCCGACCGCCCGCAGATTGCCGGTCATGAATGTGAGGTCGTGGAGGCCTGGAAACGTGCCTGGAGGCAGGATCACAGGCCGGCTGCCGATGCTTCTTCGTAGCGGCGGTTCACCTCAGACCAGTTCAGCCGCGACCACCAGGCCTTGATGTAGTCGGGCCGGCGGTTCTGATAGTGGAGGTAGTAGGCGTGCTCCCACACATCCAGCCCCAGCAACGGTGTTCCCTGCTCGATGCCGGGCAGATCCATCAACGGGTTGTCCTGGTTCGGGGTGCTGGTGATCGCCAGGCGGCCATCGGGCCTGCGGATCAACCAGGCCCAGCCCGAGCCGAAGCGCCCTGCTGCCGCCTGGTTGAACTGGGCCTGCATGGTCTCCAGCGACCCGAAACCGGCCTGGATCGCTGTCAGCAGCTGCTCGGATGGCTCTCCTCCCTGGCCCTCCGGTGCCATCACGGCCCAGTACAGGCTGTGGTTCCAGTGCCCACCGCCGTTGTTGCGCACCGCCTCGGGAAAGCGCGAGATCTGGCCCTGCAGCTCATCCAGGCTGAGGTTGGCCAGAGCCGGATTGGCCTTGATCTGCGCGTTCAGGTTGGTCACATATCCGGCGTGATGGCGGTCGTGGTGGATGGTCATGGTGGTCGCGTCGATCGCCGGCTCCAGGGCATCCACGGGATAGGGGAGCGGCGGCAGTGAGAACGCAGCCCAGGCAGGGGCCACGAATCCCAGCAGCAGGAGAAGTGGTGTCAGGCAGGCCAGCAGGGCCTGGCCCAGGAACTGAGGGAGCATGGAATTCGAGACGTGTCTGGCGAGGCGGTCAGCCTGACGGATGTGGCGTAGGCCCTTCCGGAAGGAAATCGCCATAGTCGGGCGTTGGCTGCTCTCCGGTTCAGGAATCCGACGCCGGAATCGGTGCCGTTGGCTCCAAGGATGGCCGTTTCACCCTTTCCTCATACCCCGCTGCCCACACCGCCGGGGCAATGCCGGCCGGCACCAGCCGTCGGTAGGCCTGGCTGGCCAGGATCTCCTTCACCGCTTCCCCGAGCAGTTCATTGGAGCGACTGCCGGGGAGTCGGTGGCTCAGGGTCTGGTGGATCCGCAGCAGATACCAGGCACTGCCATCGAGGCCGGCATTGAAGCGTTCCCAGCTGTGGGGATCGCGGCGGGCATCGAGCACCATGTCGCGGGCGTTGTGGGCCTTGTCGGCCGCCGTCACCCGCAGGGAGCCGTCGCTCTTGTGCTCCAAGGCGGCCACATAGCGGGTCTTGCGCAAGAGCCAGGGCTCCTTTGGGGCCACGGGCGCCAGCGGGCCCTGGGTGTCGGTGCAGTCGTGCACGATACGGGCCACCTCTTCGCCAAAGCGCTCGGCGATCGAGCTGCGGCTCTGGCCCGCGTCTTCGATCGCGTCGTGCAGCAGGCCGGCGATCGCCTCGTTCTCGCTGCCGCCGTCTTCCCAGACCAGGCCGCTCACAGCGATCAGGTGGGAGATGTAGGGCACCCCCTTGCCTTTACGGAGCTGGTTGCGGTGCAGCTGCGCGGCCCAGAGCAGGGCCTCGTCGTAGCGCTCGCTGTGGGTTGGGGGTTGATGCGTCATGGGTGGATCCGGATGGGTGGATCCGGTGCTGATGGGTTGTGACGCAGTGGCGTCAATCGGCTGCCTGGCTGGTGAGCTCCAGCCGCTCACTCAGGAAGGCGTGGCTGCAGGCCACCGCCGTGGCCAGGTTCTGCTCCTCGCTGAGGCCGGAGCTGCGGGTGGGCTTGAAGCTGTGGTCGCCACCTCTTCCGGGCGGCCGAACGTGTCGCGCTCCCCCTGCAGGATCAGGGTGGGGGGGTGCAGATCGGCCAGGAGCACGGTGGCTGCCGCCACGTCGGGACCGTCAATCAACCGCGGTGCGGTGGCAGGGGCCTCGTTGTTCATCCATCCATCCTGGCGGTGCCTCTCGCACTGCCGGGAGACCCGATTCTTCAGAACGCCGGGATCGTCTGTCGGAGCCGAGCTGGACTGGCCCGTCCCCTGCTCAGGCATCAACCCCCAGGGCCCCACCTGAGCCACAGCCACGCCTGCGGTGACGGAAGCGATCGCTCCGATACCCTCTGGCGATGGGGAACAGGAAACCCCTGCCCCCCATCTAACCAACCCGTGAGAGGCTCAAGGTACGGCAATGCCTCCATGCTCCTAACCGCATGCCGTGATTGGGCGAGGCAGACTTGAATCATGAGCATCCCCAGGCCGGCCCCCATCGCAGATCCGAGCTGCTGGGATCAGCGCTACCGAGAGGGCGGTGACGGCTGGGAACTGGGCCAGGCCGCCCCACCGCTGGCCCAGTTCCTGAGAACCCATCCGTTGGCGCCCCAGTCACCGGGCAGGGTGCTGGTGCCCGGCTGCGGCCGTGGCCATGAGGCCGCCCTGCTCGAAGACCTCGGTTTCACCGCCATCGGCCTGGATTTCAGTGGCGAGGCCTTGCGCGAGGCCCGCAGGCTCCATGGCGAGGCCCGGGCCACGTTGCAGTGGCTGCAGGCCGATCTGTTCGACCGACAGGCCCTGACGGAGGCGGGCCTGCCTCCCGGCAGCCTCAGCGGGATCGTGGAGCACACCTGCTTCTGCGCCATCGATCCTGGCCTGCGGCAGGACTACATCGCCACCGTCTGCCGACTGCTGGCCCCTGGAGGCTGGCTGCTGGGCCTGTTCTGGTGCCACGGCCGGCAAGGCGGTCCTCCCTGGGGCAGTGACCCGCAGCTGGTGGAAGCGCAGCTGCGCCAGGCGGGCCTGGTGGCGGAAATCTGGCAGCCGGCCACTGATTCGGTGGACAAGCGCAACGACGAATGGCTGGGCCTGTGGCGCCAGCCAGGCCAACCCCCTGCACCTGTAGAGATCGGATCATGCTGAGCCATCTGAACGAACGCATGCAGAAGTGGGGCTTCTCCTGGGAGGGGCTGAGGGACAACCGCCATGGGGAGTGGTGGGTCTTGGCGCAGATGAGCCTGATCGCCGCCCACTGGCTGCCACCAACGCCGGCCCCCTTGGACCTGGGGATTCACTGGCCTCTGATCTTGCGCCTGATCGGAGGGCTGATCGTCCTGATCGGCCTGATCATCGGCGGCCAGGGAGTCCTGAACCTCGGGGACAGTCTCAGTCCGCTGCCGGAGCCGATTGCCGGAGCGCCTCTGGTCACCGAGGGCGCTTACGGCCGTTGCCGCCATCCTCTCTACCAGTCGCTGCTGCTCTGTTCCATGGGGGTGACCCTGGCCCTCGGCAGCCTGCTGCACCTGGGCCTGCTGCTGGCGCTGGCGACCGTGCTCAGCCTCAAGGCCCGGCGGGAAGAACAACGTCTGTGTTCCATGCACAGTGGCTATGCCGATTACATGACATCAACCCCGGCGATTATTCCCTTCCTGCCAGGTCTCGACTGGCGGTAGCCCATGCCTCTCATGGTTGGACAATGCGCTGAGAATGGTCATTGATGCAGTTTTGATGCAATGGGATCGCGCTCTGCTCTTCTCTGTTGGGCTGATCCCTCGATTCATGCGTTTTTCTCTTTTGCATCGTGATTCTGATTGGTTCTGCCAATTCCTCCTGAGCCATTCAGGGAGAGCGTTGCCTACCTTCGATCATGTTTTTGCATGGTCGGCCATGATCGGCACATGGACTGCTCAAGGGCCCCTTCGCTGTTCGGAATTGCTGTTCAGGCGTGAACTCACGCTGTGGAACCGCTACGCCTCTATCACTTGGCTACATTTTGGTTGATCGGCGCTCAGATTCAGGTATCTACGAGTAGTTTCGATCTATCCTCGGGCCTGAGTGATTCATGTCGATCGCAAAGCGTGTCTTGGCGGCGTTGGCTGCTGTCGGTATCGCCGGCTGGGGTGCACATTCGGCGCGTGCCTGTACCAGCTTTACCCTGCAGGGAAACGATGGCGGTCGCCTTTATGGCCGCACGATGGAGTTCGGTCAGCCGCTGAACAGCAATGCGGTACTGATTCAGCGGGGGACGGCGATCCAGGGCAATGGTCCCGATGGCAAGTCCGGTGGTGGCCTGCAGTGGACCAGTCGCTATGCCGTGGTGGGACTGAATGCCCTGGGTCTGAAGGATGTCGTTCCTGATGGCATGAATGAAAAGGGCCTGGCTGGTGGGCTTTTGTATTTCGCCGGCTACGCCAAATTTCAGAACGTGCCGCAGGGTCAGGCCAGGCGATCGATCAATAGCTCTCAGCTGCTCACCTATGTGCTCACGAACTTCGCCACCGTTGCTGAGGTCGAGCAGGGGCTGCCGAAGATCCTGGTGAATGGCGCCACGGTGCCGGCCTTCGGCGGTCCGTTGCCAATTCATATGACTGTGCATGACCGTACAGGCAGAAGTCTGTCAGTGGAGTACATCGATGGTCGGTTGACCATGCTCGACAACCCTACGGGCGTGTATACCAATGATCCGCCATTGCCTTATCACCTCGCGGCAGCAGGTAATTACGCCAACCTCAGTGCTATGCCTCCGGCAGAGATGATCGTGAATGGCCTGAAACTTCCGCCGGCTAGTACCGGTGGCGGACTGCACGGTCTACCGGGAGATTTCCTGGCCACGTCACGCTTCATTCGTGCCCTGACGTTCAGTCGTTTCGCTCCCAGGAATCTGACCACTGAGGAGCAGGTTGGTACGGCATTTCGCATCCTTGGCCAGTTCGATCTGCCGCCTGGAAGCATCCTGTTGCCGCCGGGTGGTGCGTTTGGAGGTGGTGGTTCGAAAACAACGTACGAGATTACGGAATGGAGCATAGTCGCTGATCAGAAAAATCTAGTTTATTATATCCAGACCTATGATAATCCAGGTCTTCGTAGCCTCAACTTTGATCGGTTGCCCCTGGATGGAGGACAGATCAAGGTGATGACTCTTGATCAACCTGCCGAGGTCACTGTTCTTCAGCCTTGATCGGGATCGTTCCTCCGGATCGCCTTCCTGTATCCGTTGCTGGAGGGTGATGTGAGGCTTCAGTCTTGCGGTGTGGCGCCCAAGTTCGTCGCCGAAGTCTTCCCAGTCAGTGTTCTTCGACTTACTGCCTCATCCAACTCTAGGAACCTTTCACATCTGAGGGTGCCGGGGCCATGCTGACACCGTGATCCCTCTCCCCTGGGAATCGCCGAGTGAACGCCCCAAGGTCAGTCTCCCCGCTGCTCTGTTTCCGGATCAGAGCGGGGTCCTCTACGACAGTCCAGGTCAACCCCGGCCGGGTGCCACCTCTGCTTGACGGTGGCCACCAGCCCATGCTGCATACTGGTTTCAGCGTTGTTCTTCAGGTTGTTCTGCAGGTTGTTCTGCGGGATGTGCGTGCCCAAGGCAGGGAATGAAACGATCCACCACGAGCGTCTGGCATCGGCCGGGACGGACCATGTTCAGGGTCTCTGTGTGCTTGACTCTGAGCTGATCTGTTGCAGTCAGATCGCTTGAAAATAAACTGCTGGTGATATTGCTGTAGGGTGAAACATTGGCACTAAATTCATGCGCTGAAGCGCTAAAGACATGCACTGGATCGGATGGGTTGTCGCTGTTATCGTTGGTATAGCCTGGTTTATTGCGCCGTCGATGGCGCAATCCTCAGGTCTTGTTGGTACGTGGACTGCTGAGGCCACGATCATCCTGGAGTCGGATGGCAAGATCGTCAAGGTGCCGCGCTCCCTTTCGGTCGTCATCGATTCAGTCCAGGGCTCGGTCGTTCAAGGTTCCAATGTCTGGAAAGCGAAGACCGATAATCCCGGTTATGTCGAAGATGAGAGCGTGCTTCAGGCTTCCGAGCCGCTCATCGGTGTACTCTCGGCGGACGATAAGACACTGTGATTGGTGGAAGTCCATGACCATGGCATGATGGTCGCAAGGAGAATCGGTGGCGATAAACGCGATCTTACCTATCTTGAAGGCGCGCCCCATGCTGTTGCCTACTCGGCAATCTATCGGGCGCAGAAAGAAATCGCAGCCCAGTGACCGTCGCATGACTCTGCACTGCGAGTTGCTTGGCTTGCTGAAAGGCCCATGCACTGCAAGGGTTCTGGGCGGACTGTTCGTACTGTTGATCAGAACCATGGGCGAGACTTGTCCAGGCTACCGGCGATTGCTCTGGACATCACTCAGGATCCCCATGGCGGCCAGCAGCGATCCAGGCCCTGCCAGCTCACACGTCGGATACGATCTGCTTTATCTCTGAGGCAGACCCTTTGGGTGCTGCTGCTGGTCAAGCAATCTGAAAGGGGGAGACATGATTCCCTGACGAGGAATCCAGTGCTGACCAAGCAAGCAGTAATCATGATTTCATCGCCAAGCTGGACGAAATCACCGGCATAGAAGGTTCCAAGGACAAGCTAAGCCGTGGGTACTGGATGTTCATGCCTTTGGATATCGGCACTCTCAAAGTCATAAAAAGTCTTACGACTCCGGCGAAAAAGCAGTGTATGGCGAGGTCTATATTGGATCTGTTCAGCTTTATGACGGTACGATTTTCCCGCCAGAGCTCGACGCTGCCATCTATCAGGTGGTCACCATTGCCGCCTGAGCTTGCTGTTTCGGCTGTCGCGTCTCCCATCGGCACCCGGCTCCCGGGCAGGGTCTGTCCACCAGCACGCCGATGGCGACCATGAGGGCAAGACCAGCAGATGGCTGGGCGCGCAGCCAGGGACCAGCCGGCTGAGCCGCTCGGCAAGGAGCGGGGCCCGGGGATGCCTGCCCGATTGGATGGGATTCGCGGACCCTTGCAGGAGCCCCTCTGGCCCGGGGCATGAGCTGAAAGTCTTTCTGGTGCAGAGGTTCTCGCCGATATGTCAGTCAGTCAGCACCGGGTCAGGCTTGGCAGGGCCAAGCCGCTGGTTGCATAAGGTGATCTGACAGCCATTCCTGCCCCTGACACAACTCCCTGGCACTTCCCCCTGGCGATCCAGGGTTCTGGCAGCAGAGAGTTCTGGCACCAGAGGCTCGACCACTGAACATTGAGGCTCAAATAAGTTCACCATGGAACAAATCACCCAGGAAGGCGTCCAGGTCGCCCGGGGACTTGGCGAGCGTCACGGCTTCAGCGATGCCGCCGTCGTCCACATGATGCAGGCCATGCTCCGCAGTCGTGGTGGCATGGCTCAGTTCAACCACCCCGAGTTCGGTGGCTCCGGTCAGTGGATGCCAGGTGGCATGTTGATGATCGGCGACATGTTCAACAACGCACTCAAGGCCCGGGTTGATGGCCTCTGCCGCGATGTATCGGTGGCCATTGCGTCTCAACCCATAGCGGCGGCATCGGCAGCACCACTGTTCGTTCCCGACCCCCGCGAGTCCTGGTGGCCCGCCGAGCTTGGTGCCCCTTCAGCCACCGGCGAGCAGAACAACGTGCGCTATGCCGTCTTTCCCAGTCAGGGGCGGCTTGCGGTGGACGTCAACGGTCAGGTCAGCGTCTACGACACCGGCAGCCACCAGATTGCTGGTTTCTCCCAACAGCAAGGTGGCGGTGGGATGGTGTTTTCCACCCCGGCTGGGAGCGTCAGTCTCAGCAGCTTCTCGCCCGCCGGCGGCTTCAGCCAGCAGCAGCAGAGCCACGCTGGCGGCCTTCAACAGCAGAGCAGCAGTGGCTCGGGCTCACAGCATCAGGCCGCGGTGATGGCTCCCATGCAGATGCAACCGATGAGCCCCATGCAGCCCATGAGCCCCATGCAGCCCATGGCGATGATGCAGCAGCAGCCGAGCTGGTGGCCGGCTGAGCTCGGCGTTCCTGCTTCGAGCGGTGCCCAGAACGAGCTGCGCTACGCCGTGTTCCCCGCTGCAGGTCGGCTGGCGGTGGAGCACAGCGGCCACTGCAGAGTGTTTGATGTGGGCGGCCAGGCGATTCGCGGCGTCTCCCTTCAGAGCGGCACCGGTGATCTGATCCTCTCCACACCGGAGGGCGATCGGCCCCTGTCCCAGTTCCCGGAGATCAGCCTGGCAAGCGAGCCGGCCCCCGAAGGCCCGGCGCAGACCACCGCCACTGCCGCGACAGCCCCCAACACCACCGCCGCGACAGTCCCCGCCACCGCTAACGCCACCGCCGCGACCGCGACAACCGGCGGTTCTGATGATCCCTACGCCGCCCTGGAGCGCCTCGGGGATCTCAAGGCCAAGGGAATCCTCACCGAAGAGGAATTCAGCCGCAAGAAGGCCGAGTTGCTGGCGCGGCTCTGATCCCTCGCAGGGGATGAACCGCCTCAGGCCGCGCAGGAACTCATGGCTACTGAGGTTCTCCGCCTGATGGCGTGAGGAAAGGATCCAGGAAGCTGAGCGGCCTGGCCATGGTTGCCGAGAAGCCAAGGATGCCGCGATCCCGGTAGCTGTAGAGCAGGGTGTCGTCGGCCTCCAGCAGAAAGGTGCCGCCCCGCTGGGTCAGGTGGTCATCGCAAGGCACATAGGTGCGCCAGTGGCCCAGCACTTCGGTCATGTTGCGCAGGCGCACCGTGGCCAGCTCGAAGGGTCGCTGGAATCCCGTTCCACCAGCTCTGGCAAAGAACGACCCCTTGATCGGCGGCAAAAGACCTGCCTGGATCGTCTCGTCGTCGGCGATCCGCTGGGGAGCTCCTCGATCGCCCGTGTAGCCGCGCAGCACCTCGGCCAGGGTGCCGGGCGAACCGATGCCGGCGCACATCAGCAGCAGGTTCGGCCAGGGCCCGCCGATCCCCCGTAAGCCCCCATAGAGCCCCAGGGCCCGATGCAGCTGGGGATCCGGATCGACCTGGAGTCGTTCGAGCGGAAACCCCGTGAAGGAGCAGAACCGCTGGCGGCTGTCCTCATGGCCGATGCCGATCGCCAGGACGGCGATGCCGGCAGACTCCAGCTGCGGCAGGGCCGCCACCACGGCCTGGGCGTATTCGAGGCTGTCGAAATCCCCCAGTTGGGGCAGCAGAAGCACCAGTCGGCGGTGTCCCCGTTCCATTCCGGCCACCCCCACCAGCCGCTCGAGCAGGGCAGCGGGTGCAGCCTCTCGCGCCTCGCTGCCAGCTGGAGCAGCGCCAACGGGATCGGCGCCAGCGGAATCGGTGGTGGGGGGATCGGTGGCGGGCAAGGTCACAGGGCAATCACGGAGTGACCATCGTGGCGCGCTCCTGACAGGCTTCCGTGCCAGCGATCAACCCCTGGTCTGCAGGCCCCGGCGTCGCGGTGCCCTCTGCTGGCTGCCAGCCTGGGAACCATTGCGGATGACGCTGGTTGCCCCCCGATCCCGACACCCTTCGGCCCCTGCCCCGCACGCCAGCGGTGAGCGGAGTGCTGGAGACCCTGGCCTTCTTTCGCGACCCTGATTTCGCCCGCTCGAACTTCGAGCGCTATGGCGATGTCCACGAAACCACCCTGTTGGGGCAGCGCACCGTCTTCATCCGGGGGGACCGGGCGATCAGCGACCTGTTCGCCCAGAGCGAATCCATCGAGGGCTGGTGGCCGGACAGTGTGCGGCAGCTGCTGGGGCCCCTGTCGCTGGCCAACACAAGGCCCGCCGTCGGGTGGTGGGTCAGCTGTTCGCCTCTGCGGCCCTGAAGCGCTACAGCCCCGCGATCGTGGCCCTGGTCGATGCGCTCAGCCAGGAGCTGCTCAGCGCCGCAGCCCCCGTGGCCCTGGTGCCCAGGCTGCGGCGGTTTGCCTTCCATGTGATCGCCAGCACGGTGCTGGGGCTCGATCCGAACGATCGCGATGCCCTGTTCGTCGATTTCGAAACCTGGTGCCAGGGCCTCTTCTCTCTGCCGTTCGCCCTGCCCGGCAGCCCCTTTGCCCGGGCCCGCCAGGCCCGGCAGCGGCTGCTGCGGCGCCTGGGCGCGGTGCTCGACAAGGCGCAGGCCGCCGCTGCCTCCGGAGCGCCCCTCGCTGCCGGCGGACTCGATCTGCTGGCCGGAGGTCTGGATGAGGCCGACCTGCCCCTGGGCGACGACGACGTGGCGGAGCAGCTGCTCCTGCTGCTGTTCGCCGGCTACGAAACCACTGCCTCGGCGTTGAGTTGCCTGGTGCTGACCCTGCTGCAACATCCAGCGGAGCTGGCCTGGCTGCAGCAGGAGCTCGACAGCTTGCCCTGGCCCCCTCCGCCGGGGGAGGCCACCACCGCCTACGACGCCCTTCGGGCTCCGCGGCTCGATGCGGTGGTGCAGGAGGTGATGCGGCTCACCCCGCCGGTGGGGGGCTTCTTTCGCCGGACCCGGCAGCCCATTGCCCTGGCGGGGGTGCTGGTGCCGGCGGATCGGGTGGTGCAGGTGAGCATCGTCGCCAGCCATCGCCACGGCTCCGCCACGGAGGATCTGGAGGTCTTCCGGCCGCAGCGGCATCTGGATGGAACCTGCACGGCCACCCTGCTGCCGTTTGGCGGTGGTGAGCGGGTATGCCTCGGCAAGGCGCTGGCGGAGCTGGAGATCCGGCTGCTGATCGTGGGGCTGCTGAAGCCGCTGACCTTGGCGCTGGAGCCGGATCAGAACCTGACGCTGGCGATCATCCCCAGCCCCTCGCCCAAGGACGGCCTGCTGGTCTGTCCGCGTCGCAGGGCCTGCAGTACCGATCCCGTTGGAGTGGAGTGAACCATGGCCAATCCCGTGCTGAGCGCGCAGGACCGCTGGAAACAGGATCGCTCCGATGACGGCCTGTTTTATGCCGAACCCCGCTTTGTGCACCATCTCGATGGGGCGTTTCGCAGCCGGCTCACGGCGCTCTACCAGGAGAGGATCCCGCCGGGGGCGGTGGTGCTGGATCTGATGAGCAGCTGGGTCAGCCATCTGCCCGAAACCCTGAGCGCCGTCGAGGTGATCGGCCATGGCCTCAATGCCAGGGAGCTGGAGGCCAACCCACGGCTGAGCCGCCATTGGGTGCAGAACCTCAACGTGGATCAGCGCCTGCCCCTGGAGTCAGGCAGCGTTGATGCGGCCCTGATCGTGGCCGGCTGGCAATACCTGCAGCAGCCCGAGCCGGTGGCGGCCGAACTGCTGCGGGTGGTGCGAGCCGGCGGCCAGCTGATCGTGTCCTTCTCGAACCGCATGTTCGCTCAGAAGGCCACGCGGATCTGGACCGATGGCGACGACCGGGACCATCTCGAGATCGTCGCCCGGGTGCTGGTGGCGCAGGGCTGGCCCATGCCGAAGCTGATCGCCGAAGCCACCCGGGCGGCAGGACCGCTGGGCTGGCTGGGCGGCAAGGGGGATCCGTTCTTTGCGGTGGTCGCCGAGAAGCCGAGCGCTTAGCGGCTTGTCGCTGATCGAGCAGACGCCCGCGAAACGGCAGATCGATGGGAATCCGTAATAATCTGTTACAGTTCTTTCACTCAGATCGCTCCACCCATGACCCAGGCCACTCTCTCTGCTCCCAGCGCCCTTGATCGCGCCGCCATCCGCGGTGCCACTGTCACCACCGAAGACGGTGGTCGCCTCAATGCCTTCGCCACGGAACCCCGCATGGAAGTGGTGAGCGCCGAGCGCGGCTGGGGCTTCCACGAGCGCGCCGAAAAGCTGAATGGCCGTATGGCCATGCTCGGCTTCATCGCCCTGCTGGCCACCGAATTCGCCCTGGGAGGCGAAGCCTTCACCCGCGGCCTGCTGGGCATCGGTTGACGCTGAGCCGATTCGGTTGCCCAACCCCATCGCCATTGCCATGACTGAGTCTCTTTCCATCAACAGAGAGTTCTTTGTCGAGGCTCATTCACGAGCCATCGACAGCTGCACCGAACTTGAAGACCTCCGCAGGGTTTCCAAATCACTGCTGAGAGCTTGGCAGCTTCAGGCCATGTTCAGTGAGCAGTATGGGGCTGAATTGCTCGGTATCCCCAGCCCCTGAACATTCTGGGTCCGTCGCCACCATCGCTGGACAGATCCCTGTTGTTTGGCTCTCTCTTGAACACACAGGTCCAATCTCGGGCCTGAGGTCACGATTTCACACAGCCTCAGCATCGTCATCCGTGCCAGCGCCCATGGCCTGAGGCAGCCGCTCGCAGCTGTAGCGCTCCAGGTCTCCACGTCGTTGTGAGAACTCAGGCCGGTCGGGATCGAGCGCCTGCCACCACCAGCGCCCGTCGGTGTAACTGGGGGGACCGGCGTTATTGGTGCGTGGCAGCTGCAGGCTGACGCCCCGCCACCGGATCACGATGAACGCACCAGGCACAGTGCCGCCATTGCTGTTGGGGATGCCTGTGGCATCCACGGCTCCTTGAAAGACCTCCGCGCTGAGCGGATCACCTGCGCAGCTGAACTGTTCGGCGGCATGGGCGCCCGGCAAGGCGAGCAACACCGCCAGGAGCAGGGCCAGAAGCTGAGTCACGGCACCGGTGCATTGATCGCCAGGATGACGCAATCCCCTTGCTGCTCGTGAGGTTGCCCTGGGCTTGAGCAACCGATGTGCCGAGGGCCGAGGCGCTTGTCGCTCCATTCAGCACTCGTTGGCCATCCGATCGACCTCTGCTGTGCCCTCCGCCGTGGCCTCTCCACCGACCGACACGCTCATCAGATGCACCAGCAGGTCGGCGAACTGATCCCGGTCGACGGGGGCAACCTCGCTGCCATGCAGGAGGTCTTGCATGAGGATCAGATGCACAAGGGCACCCATGAAGATGCGGGCGCGCAGGTCGGGCTGGCTGGTGGGCGTGGCAGAAAACAACTGCACCACCTGACCCACGCCGGTGCGTTCCAGCTGGCTCACGAAGGTCTTGGCCAGCTCGGGAAACCGCTCCGATTCGCCGATCACCAGGCGAAGGAAGGAGAGGAACTCCGGATGGGTATGGCGGCTGGCGAGGCAGCGGTTGGCCAGTTCGCGCAGGGCGGCGGCGGGCTCGGCGGGCAGGGCCTGCTGGGGTGAAGCGCCGAACAGGCCGGAGAGGCGATGGCCCACCATCTGCTCGGTGAGGGCACGGAAGAGGGCTTCTTTGTCTAGGAAATAGCTGTAGACGGTGGCCTTGGACACGGCTGCCGCTGCTGCGATCCGGTCCATGGAGGCGGCGGCATAGCCGTGGCGCAGGAACTCGCCGCGGGCCCCCTCGAGGATGGCGTCACGCTTGCGCAGGGAGCGCTGACGCCGGGCGGAACTGGCGGGAGGAGACGGCACCAATCCAGAACCAAAAACTGAACTAAACCGTATAGTAATAGAAGTTGGGCGACGGATCCATGCAGGCCACCTGGCTCCGCACGCGCCGCGGCCAGTTGCTGCTCCTCGGCGGTGGGGCGTGCCTCCTGGCGGCGGTGCTGGTGGGGCGGCAGGCGCTGGTGCGGCGGGCGGCGCCTCCCCCACCGGTTGCCGCCGAGCCACCCATCCGCACCGTGAC
>NZ_JAYGID010000102.1:0-19347 GCF_034931685.1 Synechococcus sp. CCY9202 | reverse complement strand
GCGCCGATACATGTGGAAAACTCTGGGCTGCTTTTCGGCGACATCGAGCCGAATTGAACACATTCTACAGTTAAAAACTGCTCGGATCTACTGCGGCGCAGCCGCTCTGCACTTTCTCAGGAGGCCCGAAGTAGCGTCCACCATTGGGATAGACCTCGACAAAGAGGGCGTCACCAGCAGAAACCCTGTACTTCTTCGGCTGGGGCTGGAGTGCTCTGAGATCGCTGTCGGTGAAAGGCATTTGCAAAATACCCCAACACCCAAATCGTACCCCAACACCCAGGCAGGCGCACCCCAACAGATACCCCAACACGCTTTTTCGCGTTTCCTGGTTTTGTGTGGACCTTTCAGGACCACCCACTCACCAGGAACCCAGGCACAAGAAAGGGTCTGGACTGACCAGGCCCTCTATAGACCTCTTGACAACGGAGAGGGTGGGATTCGAACCCACGGAAGGTTTCCCTTCAAACGATTTCGAGTCGTTCGCTTTCGACCACTCAGCCACCTCTCCAGGCACACCCCATCCCGAAAGCCTGAGGCCAGAGGATGCAAGGGCGACACGGCCAGCAGGCCATGACTGCTGCACTCTAAGAGTTTGCTGAAAAAGCCCCGACGCCGTCATGCCTTGAGCCTGACCTTCGGGCGCAGCGCCCGTGAACACTGGGCTCGAAGTCAGGCATTCCTGGGCTGAATGGCCCTTGACGGGGTTTTTCAGCAAACTCCTAAGGATCAGCCCGCCTCAACCCGTCTGCAGGGAGCCGCTGAGGCCGCTGGCCCTCCAGCCTGGGGGCAGGGTTTGCCTGCGGGAGGCGAAGTTGCCACTCCACCAGACCCGCTCAATGTTGCCGTCCGCCAGGCTGTGCTGATCGCCCTGGCGGGGCCTGAAGCCGAGCCAGATATTGGCGGGCCAGCTTGCCGGGGTGCTTCGCTCCCAGCTCCACAGGGCCTGGCGATCAGGCAGCAGCAACCAGCGCTGCCGGCCCACCCGGAGCTGAAGGGCGCGGCTGTCCACCGCGACGGCGGAGGCCTCCAGCCCCTCACTGCTGAGGGTCTGACCCGGCAGCAGCGGCGGGCCGGCCTCGCCGGTGCTCTGGACCAGCTGGGCCAGGTCCTGCCAGCAGGTCGGCCCGTCGCTGGCCACGGGATCGAGCAGCAGCAGCCAGTCGTAGCGCCGGATTCCCAGGCCGGTGGCGAGGCTGCGGGCCTGGTGACAGCTCAACCCATCGCTGCGGCTGCTCACCAGGGCCGCCCTGCCTCCATGGCGGGCCACCAGCAGGTCGCGCGGCCCCTGGTGCACCAGCAGCATCCGATCGGCCGCCAACCAGGCCAGATGCAGAGTCACGGCGATGGTGATCAGCGCAGCTCCCAGCTGGCGCCAGCGCCGCGCCAGTTGCGGCAACAGCAGGGCCAGGCTGCCGAGGGCGAGCAACAGCACCAGAACCGGCTGCGGACGGCCGGTCTGCCACTGCGCCATCGGCAGCCGGGAGATCTGCTGACAGATCAGCAGCAGCAGCTGAGCCAGCAGCAGCAACGGTTGGACCAGCACCGGCAGCACCGCAGGCAGCAGCACCGCCACCAGGGCGAGGGCCATCGCGCCGAGGGTGAGCGGCGAGAGCAGGGGTGCCGCCAGCAGATTCGCCGGCACGGCGTAGAGCGGCACCACACCGAAGTGGAGCACCTGCAGGGGCAGGGTCCAGGCGGTGGCGGCCAGGGGGATCGCCAGGGCTCCGGCCAGCCAGGTGGCGGCCCGTCCCGTTCCCCAGCCTTCCGGCAGAGCAGCGCCAAGGCAGCCCTTCAGCCAGCTTTCCAGTGGACCTGCGGTGAGGATCAGACCGGCGGTGGCGCCCACGCTCAGCTGAAACCCCACATCCGCGAGCCAGCCAGGTCGCAGCAGCAGCATCGCCACCACCGTGCACAGCAGGATCGCCACCGGCCGGCCGCGGCGGCCGCTCTCCAGCAGCAGCAGGGCGCCGCCTCCCATCAGAACGGCCCGCACCACCGAAGGCTGCGGGCCTGCCAGCAGCAGGAACAGGGCCAGGGCGCCAGCGGCCAGGGTCAACCTGGGCAGCCTTGGCAGGCGGCGTGCCAGGGGCAGGACAGCTCCCAGCAGCACACTGAGGTGAAAGCCCGAGGCAGCCAGGGCGTGGGAGAGCCCGGCTACCCGAAAGGCTTCGCGCAGATCAGCGGGCAGCGGCACCACGGCGCTGCCCAGCACCAGGGCCGCCAGCAGGCCGCCCCGCTCCGGGCCGCCGACCGCAGTGAGTTGCCGCGCGATCCGGCGGCGCAGGTCGGCGATCGGCGTGGCCGGCCGGCTGAGCACTTGCCAGCGCTCCACCTGCATCTGAGACCAGATGCCCTGGCGGGCCAGGCGTTCGGCGGCGCTGCTGAGCAGGGGGTGCGGCGCGCTGGAGGGGCGCCGCAGCCGGCCGGACACGGTCAGGCGCCAGCCCTGTTGCAGGGCTGGACAGGCGTTGAACAGCAGTTCGCTGCGGCCTGCTGCCGTCTGGAGAGGAACGCGGCAGGGTCTGCTGGCGCCGCTGGTGCCTTCGCCGCCGTTGCTCCCTGTGCCGCTGGTTTCAGTGGTGCTGGTTTCAGTGGCGCTGGCGGTGCTGAAACGGGGATCACTCAGCAGCCAACCGCTGAGCTCCACCTCCAGGCTTGGCTGGGTGGCCGAGAGCCGCAGGGAGGGATCCCCTGCGGCAGGCCCGGTCGGTTCCAGGGCAGATCGACCGGCGAGCAGCAGGACCAGGGCGAGGCAGGCCAGCGGCAACCCCAGGCCGGTCCGGTTGTGGGTGGCTTGCATCGATCGCGCTGCACTGGGATGCAGCGTTCCCCAGGGCCGCCACAGCGCGATTCAGAACTGGGGAATCTGCAGCAGCAGCTCGCATAGCTGCGGACTGGGAACGGACTGACCGACCAACGGGGCCACAATCGCAGACACCGGCCGCAGCCGACAGGGCCATACCGCCCGTTCACTGAGGCGTCCCACCTGGAAGCTGCCGAGGATCAGCACGGCCATCAACAACGAACGGCGCAGGGGCGGCATGGCGCGCTGCTCAGGCGGGCACCATGGCGTCCTCCCGCTGCTCCTGCAGGTGAAGCGCCAGCCACTCCTGCCGCTTGTCGGGGCTGAGCAGCGGGAAGCCGAGGCTGCGGCGCTCCTCCAGCCAGGCCTCCGCCACCTGCCGGGCCAGGGTGCGGATCCGGCCGATGGTGGCGGTGCGCTCGGTCACCGAGATCACGCCGCGGGCCTCCAGCAGGTTGAAGGTGTGGCTGCACTTGAGCACGTAGTCGAGCGCCGGGGCCGGCAGCTTCTGAGCCACCAGATCGGTGGCTTCGGCTTCGTAGAGGGCGAAGAGCTGCTTGAGCCGCTCGGGATTGGAGGCCTCGAAGTTGTAGGTGCACTGGCCCTTCTCGAAGGGCAGCCAGATGTCGCCGTAGCTGCGGTTCCCATCCCAGCTCAGCTCCCAGATGCTCTCCACATCCTGCAGATACATGGCGAGGCGTTCGAGGCCGTAGGTGATCTCGATCGACACGGGCCGGCAGTCAATGCCGCCGCACTGCTGGAAATAGGTGAACTGAGTCACCTCCATGCCGTCGAGCCACACCTCCCAGCCCACGCCCCAGGCGCCGAGGGTTGGCGATTCCCAGTTGTCTTCCACGAAGCGGATGTCGTGATCAGCGGGGCGGATGCCGAGGGCCTCGAGGGAGGCGAGGTAGGTCTCCTGGATCGCATCAGGTGAAGGCTTGATCAGCACCTGGTACTGGAAATAGTGCTGCGCCCGGTTGGGGTTGTCGCCATAGCGGCCATCGGTGGGGCGCCGACAGGGCTCCGGATAGGCCACAGCCCAGGGCTCGGGGCCGATCGCCCGCAGCACCGTGTGGGGACTCATCGTGCCGGCTCCCTTTTCGGTGTCGTAGGGCTGAAGGATCAGGCAACCCCGTTCGGCCCAGAAGCGGTTGAGGGTGTGGATGATGTCCTGGAAGTGCATGGGGGGGAGATCTGCCCAAGGGCGGTGAGGGCATTGTCTCCCTTGGATCGGGCCAGGAGCCCCTGCAGGGAGCTGGGACCACGGAGATTGCCTCAGCGCGAGGCTCTGCCTCAGCCAGGGGCGGCTGCGTCAGGGTGGAGAGGTCTCGAGCAGGCGGCTCAGCGACTGGTTCACCGACTCGCGTGGGTGGCTGAGGTCTTCGAACTGTTCCGGTGGCAGGGCCTTGCTCCACAACCAGCCCTGGCCATGCTGCACTCCGAGGTAGCGCAGACATCGCCCTCGGCGCAGACATCGACGCTCATGCCCCGGCAGCCTCCCAGCAGCCAGTGCAGGAAACCCTGGCGGTAGAGATCGGAATGCCGTGAGACACGATGCCGCGATCCACCTTCACCTTGCTGTCGTTGACGATCGAGATTCAATCGGGGAGCCGTCAAGGCCTGGTCTTCGGTCACGCCACCAGTTGCAGCAGGCCCATCTGCCCGCCTGCAAGTGTCCGATGCCGCGCCAGGGAAAACCCGGCGCTCTGCGCCAGATGTTCCTGATCCGGGCCGCTGGGGAAGCGGGCCAGACTCGTTTCGAGGTAGGCGTATTGCTCCTCCAGTCCGACCTGGCGGGCGAGGGGCACCACCAGGCGGCGCAGATACAACCTCTGAAAACCCTTCTGGAACCTGTCTTCAGGCCGGTTGAAATCCAGTACGGCGGCACGACATCCCGATCGCATGACTCTTCGCAGTTCCTTGAGGCCGGCGGCGGGGTCGGCCAGGTTGCGCAGGCCATAGGCCATCACGGCGCCGTCGGCCCAGCCATCCTCCAGGCCCGTTGCCAGGGCGTCGCCCTGGCTCCAGCGCAGCCGCAGCCAGGGCGACGCCTGGCTGCGCTGCTCCGCCAGCCGTAACGGGGCCGCGGCTGCATCCAGACCAAGCACAAGTCCTCCTGGCCTCACCTTCTCGGCCAGAACCAGCGCCAGATCACCGGTGCCGCAGCACAGGTCAAGCAGGCGCTGGCCGGGCTGTGGCTGCAGCCAGGCCACGGCCTGTCGCTTCCAGATCCTGTGCAGACCGAGGCTCAAGGCGTCGTTGAGCCGGTCGTAGGCGGGGGCAATGCTCTCGAACAGATCACGCACTGCGGTGGGATCGCCCGGCATCACGGAGGTTTTCAGGAGGTCGTCTCGTCCCAGGGGAGCACAATCGCATCGAGGCTGATTCCGCTCTCGATCCCAGGGGTCTGAGGGGCTGGTCCCTGGGCCTGCAGGCCACTCGGTCCCGTGAGGGTGAGCAGCATCACGGTGGCCAGGCCCACGGCGGCCGAGCAGACCATGCAGCCGGCCAGCATCAGCGAGAACTCCTGACGGTCGTTGGCCGCCTGCATCAGCTGCAGGGCCCAGGCCACCAGCGCCACCACCGCGGCCACCATCACCAGGGCCAGCAAAGTGGTAACAGCAGGTGAGAGGGCGAGCAGGGAGGTCAAGGGAGTGGGAGGCGCACGGTGCGGTTCGGCACCGACTCAATGTAACGAGGGTTTACAGAGCTTCGCGGCTGTTGATCTCGTTCGGAGGCTCCTGAACAGGGCGGATCGGCAAGTGCCGGTCCAGCAGGTCCCGCTTGATCTCCTCCACCGTCAGCACGCCGTCGTGCAGCAGGGAGGCCAGCAGGGCCGCCGAGGCCTCGCCCTGCTCCAGCGCCGCGGCGATGTGGTCGATGCAGCCGGCACCGCCGGAGGCGATCACCGGGACTTCCACAGCGGAGGCCACGGCGTGGGTGAGCTCCAGGTCATAGCCGCTCTGGGTGCCGTCCCCATCCATGGAGGTCAGCAGGATCTCGCCGGCGCCGAGTTCCACCACCCGTCGCGCCCAGCTCACGGCATCGAGTCCGGTGTTCTCCCGCCCCCCCTTGACGTACACGTCCCAACCGCCGTCGGTTCCGGCGCGCCGGCGAGCATCAATCGCCACCACAATGCACTGCGCCCCGAAGCGTTCAGCACCGGCGGCCACCAGATCCGGCTGGCGCACCGCCGCCGAGTTGAGGCTGATCTTGTCGGCACCGGCCCGCAGCAGTTCGGTGATGCCGTCCACGCTGCTGATCCCGCCCCCCACCGTGAACGGAATGGTCACGGCTTCGGCGGTGCGGCGCACCAGGTCCACCAGGGTGGCCCGCCCCTGGTGGCTGGCGGCGATGTCGAGAAAAACCAGTTCATCGGCGCCGGAGGCGCTGTAGCGGCAGGCCAGCTCGACCGGATCGCCGGCATCGCGGAGCCCCACGAAATTGACCCCCTTGACGACACGGCCCTCGGCCACGTCCAGGCAGGGAATGATGCGCTTGGCAACCACGGGTGGCAGGCAGGGGAGGAGGGGGAGGTCGGGCCTGAGGTGAATGGAGCGGCGCTGTTAAGGTTGCGCCACTTTTCCACCGCGCCGGACATGTCCCAGGCTGCCATCACCATCGGGTCGAAGGTGCGGGTCACCCGGGTTCGCGACCGTATTCCGGCCGATCTGGTGGCCATGCTCAAGGCGGATGCCACCGGTACCGTCCGCGATTTCAAGGTGACAGACGGCAAGGGCATCGGCGTGGTGGTCGAGCTTGCCGGTGGTGCCACCTCCTGGTTCTTCGACGACGAGATCGTGCCGCTCTGAGCAGCGGCATCTCTGTTCGGTCTTCATCGACGTCCTCCCTGCATCCACCGTGAGCGAGAGTCCACAACCCAGCGGGTCTCCGGACATCGCGTCTCCGGCACCGGCCGCTGGAGGGGCAGCTCGCCAGTTGCTGGGCATGAAGGGCGCCAGCAGCACCAGCAGCATCTGGAAGATCCGGTTGCAGCTGATGAAGCCTGTCACCTGGATTCCCCTGATCTGGGGAGTGCTCTGCGGCGCAGCTGCGTCCGGCAACTTTCACTGGACCCTGCCGCAGGTGGGTGCCTCGTTCGCCTGCATGCTGATGAGCGGGCCCCTGCTGGCCGGCTACACCCAGACGATCAACGACTACTACGACCGCGAGATCGACGCAATCAACGAGCCCTATCGGCCGATTCCCTCCGGCGCCATTCCCCTGGGCCAGGTGAAGGCCCAGATCTGGATCCTCTTGTTGGCTGGACTCGCCGTGGCCTGGGGGCTCGATCTCTGGGCCGGCCACACCACGCCGGTGCTGCTGCTCCTGGCCCTGGGGGGCTCGTTCGTGAGCTTCATCTACTCGGCACCGCCCCTGAAGCTGAAGCAGAACGGCTGGCTGGGCAACTACGCCCTCGGAGCCAGCTATATCGCCCTGCCCTGGTGGGCTGGCCAGGCTCTTTTCGGGCAGCTCACCTGGACCACGGCCCTGCTCACCCTCGCCTATTCCCTTGCCGGTCTCGGTATTGCCGTGGTCAACGACTTCAAAAGCGTTGAAGGCGACCGTGCCCTCGGTCTGCAGAGCCTGCCGGTGGTTTTCGGCGTTGAGAAGGCCAGCTGGATCAGTGCCGGCATGATCGACATCTTCCAGCTGGCGATGGTGGCTGTTCTGATCGCCATCGGCCAGCATTTCGCCGCCGTGTTGCTGGTGCTGCTGGTGATCCCCCAGATCACCTTCCAGGACATCTGGCTGTTGCGGGATCCCATCGCTTTCGATGTCAAGTATCAGGCCAGCGCCCAACCCTTCCTGGTCCTCGGCATGTTGGTCACGGCTATCGCCATCGGTCACAGCGATCTGGTCGGCGCCGCCCTCGGCTGATGTGAACCCACGCACTTTCCAGTTGCTTCGCGCCGGCCTTGTGGCCGCTGTTCTCGGCTCCGGGCTGGCCCTGGGCCAGTCCGCCCTGGTCGCCGCGGTGGATCGGCAGCTTCCCGATGCGCGCCGCATCAGCAGCTTCAATCGTCCAGGGACGTTCACCATCTTTTCGGCCGATGGCCAGGTGATCCAGAAGCTGGGTCCGGCCACCCGGGAGAAGTTGGTGGCGGGCCGCATGCCCGAGCTGGTGCGGCAGGCCTTCATCGCGGCCGAAGACCGTCGCTTTTATCAGCACAACGGCATCGATCCGCTTGGGATCGGCCGGGCTGCGCTGCGTAACCTGAGCCGGGGATCGGTGGAGGAAGGCGCCAGCACCATCACCCAGCAGCTGGCCCGCACCGTCTTTCTCAGTCAGGACCGCACCCTGCTGCGCAAGCTCAAGGAAGCTGCTCTGGCCGGCAAGCTCGAGCGCCAACTGACCAAGCAGCAGATCCTTGAGCAATACCTCAACTTCGTCTATCTCGGTTCCAGCGCCTATGGCGTCGCCGATGCGGCCTGGATTTACTTCTCCAAGACTCCCGATCAGCTCACCCTGCCGGAGGCGGCCCTGATTGCTGGGTTGCCGCCGGCACCCTCGGTCTATTCACCGCTGGTGAATCCCGACCTGGCCCTGCAGCGGCGCGCCATTGTGCTGCGCCGGATGCGGGAAGCTGGTTTCCTGGATACGGCTCAGGAGGCGGAGGCTCAGGGTGCACCGCTGGCCCTCAAGCCCGCCGAGCCCAAGTACTGGGTCAGCAAGGCGCCGTATTTCACCAGCTGGGTGTCTCAGGAGCTCACCAAGGTGCTCACCCCCGAGCAACTTGAGGTGGGTGGGCTGACGATTCGGACCGGCCTCAACCTGGCCTGGAATGACCAGGCCCAGAAGACGATCGACACCTACGCCACCGGCGCCATGGAAGGGGCTCTGGTGGCGATGGAGCCGGGCACCGGCCTGGTGCGGGCCATGGTGGGGGGGAACGATTTCGAATCCAGCCAGTTCAACCGCGCTGTTCAGGCGCTGCGCTCACCCGGTTCCACCTTCAAGCTGTTCGTTTATCTCAGCGCTCTTCAGGAGGGCATGCGGCCTGAGACTCTGGTGCTCGACAAAGCCCGTTGCTTTGCCGGTTACTGCCCAAAGAACTTCGGCAATCGCTACATGGGCCGGGTGCCGATGGTGGTGGCCCTCCAGAACTCGCTCAATATCGTGGCGGTGGGACTGCTTCAGCAGCTGGGTTTCGACAAAGTGATCGCCACGGCCAAGAGCCTCGGCATCACCCGCGAGTTGGGACGCTTCTACCCAATGGCGATCGGGGCCTACGAACAGACGGTGCTCGACATGACTGCCGCCTACGCCGCAATCAATAACCGTGGGGTGTATGTGAGTCCCACCCCCTTCGAGGAGATCTATGGTCCCGATGGGGAATTGCTCTGGAGCCGCCGCCACGATGGTGATCGGGGTCATCGCGCCGTCGACAGCGACATCGCCGACGCGATGACCTGGATGCTGCAGCAGGCGGTCCGCTCCGGTACCGGTGGGGGCGCCGCCCTGGCGGATCGACCGGTTGCCGGCAAGACCGGCACCTCGGAGGGAGGACGGGATCTCTGGTTCATCGGCTCGATCCCCCAGCTCACCACCGGTGTGTGGCTGGGGTATGACAACAGCCGCGAGACCCGCAACACCAGTGTGGTGGCCACCTACGCCTGGAACCACTTCATGAAGCCGGTGGTGAAGGGGCTGCCGGTGCGGCAGTTCCCGCCCAAGCCGGTGCTCACCGGTCGTTACAAGCCCACCAAGCCGGCTCCCGCCAAGGGGCCTCCAAAGGGGCGGCCAGGATCTGCCGCGCAGGAGGCCCCCGATCCGGCATTGCCGCGCGCCGATTCGGCCGACTCCCGCCAAGATCCTGCCCCGCGTCCTGCAGCGCCGTCACGCCAGGCCTCTCCTGATCCCCCCCCCTCGCGTCCAGCTCCCGATCGTCCGCCAGGCTCTGTTCGCCAACCGTCGGAGCCCGATGGTGGATCCCAGCCCTCTCTGAATCGGATTCTCGACGACGTGCGTCAACAGCCAATCGCCCCGCCACCGGTTGCCCCGCCACCGCCACCAGTGGAGCCGCCGCCCCAACCCTGACTCTCACCATGGGCAGGACATCGCAACGCAACAGCTTCAATCAGGCTGCAGTGGTCAATGCTGCGGCGTAGAAGCCATCGCCTCCCATGGCCGAAGGCCAGCGTTGCCACTGCTCGATCAGCACCAGCTCGGGGTGCCGTTGGCTCAGGGAGGCGATCTGCTCGCTGTTTTCGCTTGGATGAACCGTGCAGGTGGCGTAGACCAGCCGTCCGCCGGGCTTGAGCAGCGGCAGCAGCGCCTCAAGCAACTGCCGCTGCAACTCCACCAGCTCGTCGATGGCGGCTGGAGACATCCGCCAGCGCGCATCGGCATGGCGCGCCAGGGTGCCCAGGCCCGAGCAGGGGGCGTCGACCAGGAGCCGGTCAAAGCTGCCGATCCAGTCGGGTCGGGCCGCTGCCAGGCTGAGTGCATCGGCGGCCAGGGTGTGGATCGAGCCGAGACCCAGCCGCTGGGCGCTGTGCACCAGTCTCTGCAGCCGGCCTTCGGAGCGGTCCACGGCCCAGATCTCGCCCGTGTCGTTCTGGCGCTCGGCGATCTGGATGCTCTTGCCCCCGGGGGCGGCACAGGCATCAAGGATGCGCTCGCCCGGCAGGGGGGCGAGCAGCGGCACCACCTGCTGGGCCTGGCGGTCCTGCACGCACCACCACCCCTCGGTGTAGCCGGGCAGCTGGCGCAGGTCGCCGGGATGTCCCCCCAGGCAGAGGGCTTCGGGGAATCCCGCAAGGGGCTGGGCCGTGACGGCCGCTGCAGCCAGACGCTCGCGCAGAGCCTCGGGGCTGGAGCGCAGGGGATTGACCCGGATGTCGAGATGGGGAGGGGTGTTGCAGGCCTGGCCGAACGCTTCGGCGGCCTCCGGCGTCAGCCATGAGGGGATCAGCTCAGCCAGCCAGTCCGGCAGGGAATGGCGCACGCCCCAGGCCTGAGCTGGATCGGCCGGCAGGCTGAGGCCGCTCCAGGGCACAGGGGGCTGCGGCTCCTGGGCTTCCCTGGAACGGCTGCGCAGCAGGGCGCGCAACATCCCGTTCACAACGGGGGCCAGGCGACCCAGCTGGGCCCGCTTGGCCAGTTCCACCGTGGTGCTCACCGTCGCCGAAGCTGGAATTCTCTGGCTGAACAACAGCTGGTAGAGGCCCAGGTGCAGCAGCCAGCGCAATTTCGGCGGCTGCCGGAGGGCAGGAACGCGGCCGAGCCGGTCGATCCAGGCATCCAGCAGCCGCCGCTGCCGGATCGCTCCATAGGAGAGCTCGGTTGCCAGGCCCCGGTCGGAGCCTTGCAGGGGGCGGCGTGCCAGTTCCCGTTCCAGCGCCACATCGGCGTAGGCCCCGGCCGCCACGGCCTGCAGCACCTGCCAGGCCACCTGGCGCGGTGCCAGGCCAATGCCGGGATCCGCTGCTGGGCGGCCGGCGGCGGCGACGTCGGTGCGGGGATCAGCCAAGCGGCGGTTGCGGAGCCTTCCAGAGATAGCGCCGCAGCGGCAGCCGCCCCTCGGCATCCACGGCGATCCCCTCGGCCAGCAGCAGTTGCCGTTGCATCCAGTCCGAACCTTCGCGGCTGGGGCTCATGCTGATGCGCCCCTGGGCGTTCACCACCCGATGCCAGGGGACGGGGGTGGGCAGCGGCAGGCGACGCAGTGCCCAGCCCACCTGACGAGCACAGCCGTAGGCGCCGATCAGCTCGGCGATCTGGCCGTAGGTGGCCAGCCGCCCAGCCGGAATCTGGGCCACGGCGTCCCAGACCCGTTGATCGAAGGTCGCTTCCGCCATCGGCGGCCCGCGGTAGAGGATGCTCCCAGCCTGCCGTGCTGTGGCACCCGCCTTCATGCCCCTGCTACCCCGCCGTTTCGAGCGCCTCAAGGCCGTGCTCGATTGCCGCATGGGTGATCTCACGGTGCTGCTCGAGCAGGTGGAGAAGCCCCACAACCTCTCGGCGATCCTGCGCAGCTGTGATGCGGTGGGCGTGTTGGAGGCCCACGCCGTCTGCCTGCAGGGCCGCCTGCCCACCTTCAACAGCACCGCCCAGGGCAGCCAGAAATGGGTGCCGCTGCAGCTGGAGACAGACGTGAACGTGGCGATCCACCGCCTCAAGCAGCGGGGCTTCCGTCTCTATGGCACCCACCTTGGTGTGGAGGCCGTCGACTACCGCCGCTGTGATTTCACCGGCCCCACGGCGTTCGTGCTGGGCGCCGAGAAGTGGGGCCTCAGTGCCGCCGCCGCCGCCCAGATCGATCAGGCCGTGATCATTCCGATGCGTGGCATGGTCCAGTCGCTCAACGTGTCGGTGGCCACGGCCACCCTGCTGTTCGAGGCCCTGCGCCAGCGCCAGGCCGCTGGAACGGTTCCCACGGCAGGCGAAGGAGTGGCGCCGGAGCGCTACCAGCGGCTGCTGTTCGAGTGGGCCTATCCCCAGGTGGCCGCCTGGTGCCGCAGCCAGGGGCGGGCGTATCCGGCATTGTCGGAGGCCGGCGAGATTGCAGAGGAGCTGCCGCGGACAGTGCGGTTGCGGTGCTGATGCTTCTCAGCAGCGCTGCCATGGGTTGCCGCAGAGCTCAGCCCCGTCCCTCTTCCTCGAAGCGGTTGGCGCTGGGCAGCCAGACGGCCACGGCCAGGGCGGCGAGCTCCAGGGGGATCTGCCGGCCGCCCAGCAGCACCACCATCACGCAGGTCACCGCGAAGATCTTTTCGAGCATGCCGATCACGTCATCGGTGTGACGACTGCCTTCGCTCCAGAGCACCACGCCGGACAACAGCAGCACCACATCCAGCCACCAGGGCATGGCCGCACCATCTACTTGAGGATTCCACTATGGCGAGGTCGTCGCGCGGCTGCACAGGGGATGAACAGGCCCTGCAGTGGGGCTGTTTCAGAGGGCGTTGCGCTCGGTGTCGTTGCCGCTCAACCAGCTCTCCAGGCCCTCCCCCAGGAACGAGAGGCCCAGCACCAGCACGAACATGGCCAGGCCGGGATAGAGGGCCGTCCACCAGATCCCGGTGGGTAAGGCCGTGAGGGCCTGCTGCAGATCACTGCCCCACTCCGGAATGGTTTCCGGCAGGCCCAGGCCGAGGAAGCCCAGGCCGCCCAGCACCAGCACCGCATCAGCGGCATTGAGGGTGAGCAGCACCGGCACCGAGGTGATCACATTGCGCAGCAGGTAGCGCCGCAGGATCCAGATCGGTCCGGCGCCGAGGGATCGGGCCGCCTCCACGAACAGCTCCGCCTTCACCTGAGCGCTCTGATTGCGCACCACGCGGAAGTACTGGGGCACGTACACCACACAGAGCGCCGCGGCGGCATTGGGCAGGCCGCGGCCGAGCAGAAAGGCCAGCACCACTGAGAGCAGCAGCACCGGCAGGGTGTACATCGTGTCCATCAGCAGCACCAGCAGCCGGTCCACCCATCCCCCCAGGTAGCCGCTGATCATCCCAAGAGGCACCCCCACCACCAGGGCCAGCAGCAGGGCGATCAGCACCACCTGCAGGGCCACACCGCTGCCGGCCAGGGTGCGCACGCAGACATCCCGGCCGAGGCGGTCGGTGCCGCACCAGTGCCCCCAGGAGGGGGCGGCATAGATGGGGTTGTCGAGGCCGGCGTTGGGATCGGCCAGAACGCCCAGATGGATGGCCAGCGGGGTGAGCAGGGCCACCAGGGCGTAGGCGAGCACGATCCCCACACCCCAGCGGGCCATCCGGCCGGAGAGGGTTCGGGGCTGCCAGCGATGGATCACGGCCGCGGCGGACGCGCGGGCGCATCCGGGAAACTCGCTCCATTCAACCGGTCATCGCCTGGAACCGGTCGCTGCAGGCAACGGGGCCGGCAGAGATGACTGAACAGAAGGCACTTAGGCTGGCTTCGATTGCCGTGCAGGCCTGGTTCTGCCGCTCCGGTTGCCCCATGCCCCCGCGCCTGCTGATTGTCGACGACGACCCGGAACTGCGTCATTTCCTGGTGGCCGAACTGCTGGCGGATGGCTACATCTGCGATGAGGCGGCCACCGGCCAGCAGGCCCTGGGACAGATCCGCAGAGAGCCTTGCGATCTGGTGCTTCTCGACTGGAGCCTGCCCGATTTCAGCGGCGTTGAAGTGTGCCGGCGGATGCGCCGCAGCGCCATCACCACGCCGGTGTTGATGCTCACGGCCCGCGACGATGTACGCGAACGGGTCGAGGCCCTCGATTCCGGAGCCGACGACTATCTCACCAAGCCCTTCTCGATCGAGGAGTTGCTGGCCCGCATCCGTGCCAGGCTGCGTCGCACCGGCCTGGATGAACCGGACGATGGCTGGTTACGGCTGGCCGATCTGGCGGTGCATCCCGCCAGCCGGGAGGTGAGACGAGGGGAGAAACAGGTTCAGCTCACGGCCCGCGAGTTTGATCTGCTCCATCACCTGATCCGTCACCCCAACGAGGTGCAGGAGCGGCGCCTCATCCTCGACACCCTGTGGGGCGCGAACTGGGTGGGTGACGACAACCTGCTGGATGTGTATGTGCGCTATCTGCGCAAGAAACTCGAGCCGGTGGGCCGCCCCACCCTGATTCAGACCGTGCGCGGCGTCGGCTTCATGCTCAAGGAGGGTCCGGTTCGCACCTGAGGGTCCGGTTCGCACCTGAGGGTCCGGTCCTGGGGGGCTGGCGGCAGACCGTGCGGATGGCAGCTCCAGGCGGAAGTCAGCGCCGCCGCATGGAGCTGACCGCACGGTGACGGCTCCGCCCATCGCCTCCATCAGCAGCCGCACCACCGAGAGACCCAGGCCGCTGCCGCGGGTATCTACAGAGGCTGAGCCCCTGAAGAACCGCTCGAAGATCGTGTCCTGCTCCTGCGGCGTCACTCCCGGTCCCTGATCCAGCACGTGCAGCACCAGCAGGCCTCTGGGCGGGCCAGCTTCATAGTCGGCCCGCAGGGTGATCAATCCGCTGCTGTATCGCAGTGCGTTGTCGATCAGGGCTGCCAGGCACTGCTGCAATCGCTCCGGATCGCCGTTGGCCTGAGGAAGGGTCATGGCTTCGGGGGAAGCGAGCTGCAGGCGACCGCCGGCCTGCTGCTCCAGCCGTCCAAACGCTTCCAGCAACATGTCTTCCACGGAAAGGGGCTGGAGCTGCAGTTGCAGCCGGCCAGCGTCCAGGCGAGCCAGATCGAGCAGGTCGCTCACCAGCAGGCCCATGCGGCGGGCTTCCGTGCAGATCACCTCCAGGGAGGTGCTGAAGGATTCCGGGGCATTCAACGCGGTGGGTTGGGCGGCGGCGGCGGGGTCGGCACCGGCCAGCTGGCGCCGCAGGCTCTGGGCGTGGCCCGAGATCAGGGTGATCGGGGTGCGCAGCTCATGGGCGACACCATCCACGAAGGAGCGCTGCTGCAGCCATGTTGCGGCCAGACGCTCCTGCAGGGCATTGAAGGAGCTGGCAATCGGGCGGAGTTCCTGCGGCTCCGCCTCCACATCGAGCAGTTCGGCCTGCTGGGGCGGGGTGGGAATTGCCGCCACCTCCCGGCTGAGCTGGGCCAGGGGTTCGACAAGGCCGCGGCGCAGCACCGGTCGCAGCAGGGCGCCGGTGAACAGGGACGACAGTCCGGCGGCGGCAATCAGCAACAGCTGCGAAAGCCGTTCCCGTTCCATCGAGTCCGTCACGTCCTGTCGCAGCTCCAGCAGGGGGCGATCTCCGGCGATCGGGCCGATTCGGGTGCGGCTCACCAGCAGCACCTGGCGCTCGCCATGCAGCAGCAATGGCGCGCTGGAGGTGCCGCCGGCCGGCAGCAGGCGCACCGTCAGACCCGGTAGCTCCAGCATGGAGTGGATCAGTTGCTCCAGCTGGGCCGTGCTGGAGACGCGCTCCAGCAACTTGCTGCTCAGGTGCTCAATCAGCTGAGCATGGCTCTGGCGGCGCTGCAGGGAGGTGAGGGTGTGGTTCAGCGCCAGCAGCAGGCAATAACCGGCCAGCACCGCCAGCAGGGTGGTGGATTGCAGCCACAGCCGCAGGGATGGCTGCGCACGCATCACGTCGTGGCGGAGGTCGGGGTCATTGTGCGGCGTGATAACTGCTGCGCACCAGTGGCCCGCTGCGCACCTGCGCGAAGCCGAGGCTGCGGGCGATGGCGCCGAGCTCCTCGAAGGCGGCCGGGCTCCAGTAGCGGGCCACGGGGATGTGGGCCAGGGAGGGGCGCAGGTACTGGCCCAGGGTGAGTCGCTGGCAGTCGGCCCGGCGTAGATCGTGCAGCGCTGCGATCACTTCGTCCATGCTCTCGCCCAGTCCGAGCATCAGCCCGGATTTGGTGGGAATGGCGGGAGCCAGTTGCCGCGCCGCCGCCAGCAGAGCCAGGGAGCGGCTGTAGGTGGCGCCACGCCGCACCTCGCCCTGCAGCCGCTCGACGGTCTCGAGGTTGTGGTTGAAACAGGCGGGTCGGGCGGCCAGCACGGTGGCCAGGCGCTGCCTCTGGGCGGCTTCACCGGCTGCCGGATCAGGGTGGCCGCCCCAGAAGTCAGGGGTGAGCACCTCGATGCCAACTGTGGTGTCACGGCGCCGGATCGCCGCCATGGTGGCGGTGAACAGGCTGGCGCCGTGGTCGGGCCTGTCGTCGCGGGCGACGGCGGTGAGCACCACGTAGCGCAGGCCCAGGCTGTGCACGGCCTCCGCCACCCGCTCGGCTTCCCCGGGGTCGACGGGGGCCGGCGCCTGGCCCTTGTCCACCTGGCAGAAGGCACAGCTGCGGGTGCAGATGGGTCCGCCCAGCAGGAAGGTGGCGGTGCCGGCGGCGTAGCACTCGCCCCGGTTGGGGCATCGCCCCTCCTCGCAGATGGTGTGCAGACGCTGCTGCTTCACCACCGCCTGCACCGCCTCCAGGTTGCTGGCTGAACCCACGGGGCGCCGCAGCCAGCTCGGCAGCCGTTCCCGGGGGGGGATCGCGGCATAGCGGCTGGTGGGTGAGCTCATGGCGGCGGCAGATGGTTAGGGCAGTGGCCTGGATGGCAGGGAGAGGGCGGGGAGTGGGCTCTCAGGCAGTGGGCTGTCAGGCAATGAGCCGATTGGAGGGGGGATGGCCCTGGGCGGCGGGCTGAGCGGCGGTGGATGCACTCAGCCCATCGGCCTGCGCCCCTCCAGGGCCCGGGCCAGGGTCACCTCATCGGCGTACTCCAGCTCACTGCCCACGGGCAGTCCATAGGCGATACGGGTCACGCTGGTGAACGGCCGCAGCAGGCGCGCCAGATAGAGGCTGGTGGTATCGCCCTCGACGCTGGGGGTGAGCGCCAGGATCACCTCGCTGATGCTTTCGCGATCGACCCGTTCCACCAACGGCTGGATGCGCAGGGCCTCCGGGCCGATGCCATCCATCGGGGAGATCAGGCCGCCGAGCACGTGATAAGTGCCGCGGTATTCGCGGGTGCGTTCCATGGCCAGCAGATCGCGCGAATCCGCCACCACGCAGATCAGGCCGTTGTGGCGTTCCTCCTGCCGGCAGATCTCGCATTCGGGATCGGCGGAGAGGTGGAAGCAGCGCCGGCAACTGCCCACCTGGCTGCGGGCGGCCAGCAGGGCATCGGCGAAGGCGCGGATCTGCTCCTCCGGCTGGCGCAGCAGGTGCAGGGCCAGGCGCTGGGCGGTGCGGGGGCCGATCCCGGGCAGGCGTTCGAACTGATCAATCAGCCGGGCCAGGGGGCGGGTGAAGCCGCTCAGGGATCCGCTGCAGGTGGCCGGAATCTAGGCCCGTCGCCCCGGGCTGTGGCCCGGCGGCTCTGGGTGCCTGGGGCGGTTGGAGAATGGAGCGCGATCCGCCGCGCCCGTGTCATGCCCTTCCTCGCCTTCAGCTGGTCCCGCCTGCGGCCGGCCCTGACCGCCCTGCTGCTGGGGGTGGTGCTGGTGGGCTGCAGCGCCGCGGCAGCGGGGCTCAACTCCTTCCAGAGCCCGGATGGTCGCTATGCCTTCCTCTATCCCACCGGCTGGACCCGGGTGCAGGTCAGTGGCGGCCCGCAGGTGGTGTTCCATGACCTGATCAACAGCGACGAGACCCTCAGCCTGGTGATCGGTGAGGTGAACCCCACCAACGACCTCGAAGCGCTCGGCAGTGCCGTGGCGGTGGGCGAGACCCTGCGCCGCACCGTGATTGCTCCAGCGGGCAGTGGCCGCGAGGCGGATCTGGTGCAGGCCGATGAGCGACAGGTGGGCGGCCGCACCTTCTACGACCTGGAGTACGCCGTGCACCTGCAGGACCGGGACCGCCACGAACTGGCGACGGTGGTGATGGACCGCGGCCGCCTCTACACCTTTGCGGCCAGCACCAACGAGGTGCGCTGGCCGCGGGTGAAGGGCCTGTTCCAGCAGGTGATCACCTCCTTCACCCTTCAGATCTGACCATGTCGGCGGTGCCACAACCAGGGGATCCGGGTCAGCGTCCGGTGCTGGTGGTGGGCGGCGGCATTGCCGGCGGCTTGCTCGCCCTGGCCCTGGCCGATGCGGGCCTGGCGGTGACCCTCGTGGATGAGGGCTTTTCCCGTGCCACTGCCCTCAGCTACGGCGGCGTCGCCTGGTGGGCCGGGGCTCCGGGTGCGCTGGGTGCCCTGATCCGCCAGGCGCCGCAGGCCTGGCGTGCCCTGGAGCACCGCCATGGTCCGATCGGCTGGCGTCCCTGCGGTCTGCGCCTGCATGGCGGCAGCGTGCTGGAAGGGTTGTGGCGCCCACCCTTCGCCCAGGTGGATGCGGTGGCGTTCCGCCAGGCCGTGGCCCGGATGCTGCCGCGAGCCGGCATCACCGTGCTGGCCGATCGGGTGCTCGGTCCACTGGAGCGGGTGTCTGGGGGGTGGCGGTTGCGGTTGGAAGCCCAGGCGGATCTGGAGGCCGATCAGGTGGTGCTGGCCGCCGGTGCGGGCTGCCTGGCGCTCTGGCCGGCGCTGGGCCAGCGGCTCCGGCTCAGCTGGGCCGGGGTGCTGGCCCTCGAGACGATGCCCGCTGGCCGGCCCCCTGCCGGTAGTCGCTGGTTGGAGCAGGGACGGCGCGGGCGCCTGGTGCAGCCGCGTCACTGGCGCCGCCGGGGCCTGGAGCAGCAGGCGGCGACGTTGCAGCAGGAGGCCTGGATCGTCGATGCCGGGCTGGCACCCTGGGGGCAGGGGGTGCTGGTGGGGCAGATCAGCCTGGTTCGCCCGCTGGCACGCCAGGCGGAGCCCCCTGATCCGGCCTGGATGGAGGAGCGCCTGCGCCAGGGCCTCAGCCAGCTGGAGAGGAGCCTGGGGAGCCTCGCCGGGCCGTACCGGCAGGTGCCGGTGACCTTCTGCGACGACGGAATCCCTCTGGCGGGCCCGATCGATGCGGCACGGGGACTCTGGGCCTTCACCGGGTTCAGCGGTGCCTTCGCCCAGGTGCCGGTACTGGCGCCGCGGCTGGCCCAGGCCATGGCCCTGGCAGCCTCCAGGCCGAAGCCCGGCTGACAGAGCTGCCTGGATCCAGCAAGCTGGCCGCCATGACGATCACCAGCCCCGACTCCGGTGCGCCCCCGCCGGGCCCCGAGCCGTCCGCCGGCCG
>NZ_JAYGID010000101.1:0-35360 GCF_034931685.1 Synechococcus sp. CCY9202 | reverse complement strand
CAGATCAGCCGGGGCCTTCGCCGGCTGGTGGCGCTGCACGCCGATGCCGGCGGCCGCCAGCAGCCGTTCGCCCAGACGGTTGGCGGCGGCCGAGCCGAGATGGAGCTCCGCTCCGCGCAGCAGCAGAGCGCAGGCGATCCCCCGCCCTCGCAGGGCCAGGGCAAGCTCCACGGCGGCGGCGCCACCGCCGCGGATCCGCAGGCTGCCTCCGGCGCTGGGGGTCAGGCCGTCGCAGTAGTCCAGAAAGGGCTCCAACGGCTTCACCGGCACGGGAGCCTCTGGCACCCCTCCATCGCCAGCCTTCACGCCTGCTGCCGGTGCGGTCACAGCTCCCACATCGAGGCTGAGCCGGTCCCAGCGCAGCGCCGGCCGGCCGGCCAGGTGCACCTCCCTCTTCCGGAGATCCAGCCCGGTGATCTCCGCCTCCACGAAGGCCGCCCCCGCCAGATGGCAGAGGCGCCGCAGGTCGATGGCACAGGCGTGGCGGTCGTACCAGCCGGCCACCAGCCCCGGCACCATGCCCGAATAGAAGGCCGTGCCGGAGCGGCTCACCAGGGTGACCAGGGCGGCCGGCCGCCGCTCGGGCCGCATCACCCACCTCCGCAGCACCAGGGCATGGCTGTGGCCACCGCCGGCCAGCACGAGATGCTGCTGCGGAAGCCTGCGGCTCTCAGGGGCCATAGCCGCGGGGGTTGGCGCTCTGCCAGGCCCAGCCATCCCGGCAGATGTCCGCCAGGCTGCGCCGGGTGCGCCAGTCCAGCCGCTTGCTGGCCAGGCTGGGATCGGCCACCGTGGTGGCGGCGTCCCCCGGTCGGCGATCGACCAGCTCATAGGGCAGGCGATGGCCGCAGGCCGCCTCGAAGGCGCGCACCACGTCCAGCACCGAATGGCCCTGGCCGCTGCCCAGATTCACGGTGAGCAGCTGGGGCTCTTCCCGCAGCAGCGTGTCGAGGGCGGCCCGGTGCCCATCGGCCAGATCCATGACGTGGATGTAGTCGCGCACGCCGGTGCCGTCCGGGGTGGGCCAGTCGCTGCCGAAGATCTGCAGCGTCTGGCGCCGGCCCACCGCCACCTGGCTGAGGTAGGGGAAGAGGTTGTTGGGGATCCCCTCGGGGTCCTCACCGATGCGGCCGCTGGGGTGGGATCCCACCGGGTTGAAGTAGCGCAGCCGGGCGATGCGCCAGCCGGACTCGCTCGCTGCCACATCAGCCAGCACCTGCTCCACCGCCGCCTTGGAGTGGCCGTAGGGGTTGATCGGCTGAATCGGGGCCGTCTCCGGAATCGGCACCGCCTCCGGATAACCGTAGAGGGTGGCGCTGCTGCTGAACACGATCGTGCGGCAGCCATGGCGGCGCATCGCCTCCAGCAGCCGCAGGCTGCCGCCCAGGTTCGTGTCCCAGTAGCGCAGCGGTTCCGCCACCGATTCCCCCACAGCCTTGAGGCCGGCGCAGTGCACCACCGCCGCGATGCCGGGCGGGGTGATGTCGCCGGGGGTGGCGCCGTCCGGGGTGGGAGTGAAGGCCGTGTCCAGATCGTCGGCACAGCGCACATCCCCTTCCACCAGACGTAGCCGCACCGCGCCGTCGCCATCGCGCCAGGGCCCGCCTGCCTCTCCCTCCAGGCCGCCCAGCTCCGCCACCCGCCGCAGCGCCTCCGGCGAGCTGTTGTCGAAGTTGTCGAGTACCACCAGCGCATGCCCCGCCTCAAGCAGCGCCACGCAGCAGTGGCTGCCGATGAAGCCGGCGCCGCCAGTGATCAGCAGAAGGGCCATGGCGGGCAGGGGAAGCGGGCCTGGCTTCAGGGTACGGACAGCCTGCGATCCCGCAGACTGTCTGCAATGACGGGGCGGGCCGGCACGGGGCGATGGTGGAGAAGCTGCAGAGTCTGCGGGGCATGGTTGATCTGCTGCCCGCCTCCATCGGCCTGTGGCAGCACGTGGAGGCCACGGCCCGCGACCATTTCCGCCGGGCCCGCATCGCCGAGATCCGCACCCCCCTGCTGGAGGTGACGGAGCTGTTCGCCCGCGGCATCGGTGAGGCCACCGATGTGGTGGGGAAGGAGATGTACACCTTTCTCGACCGGGGCGAGCGCAGCTGCACCCTGCGGCCGGAGGGCACCGCCTCGGTGGTGCGCGCGGCGATTCAGCACGGCCTGCTCAGCCAGGGGCCGCAACGGCTCTGGTATGGCGGGCCGATGTTCCGCTACGAGCGCCCTCAGGCGGGCCGGCAGCGCCAGTTCCATCAGATCGGCGTCGAGCTGCTCGGCTTCCCCGATGCCCGCAGCGATGTGGAGGCGATCGCCATCGCCTGGGATCTGCTCGCCGATCTGGGGGTGGGCGGTCTGGCCCTCGAGCTCAACACCCTCGGAGCTCCCGAGGACCGGATCCGTTACCGCACCGAGCTGCTGGCCTGGCTGGAGGCCCATCGGCAGCAGCTCGATCCCGACTCCCAGGCCCGCATCCAGACGAACCCCCTGCGGGTGCTCGATTCCAAGCACCCTGGAACCCAGGAACTGCTGGCGGGTGCGCCGGCCCTGGCCGACGCCCTCAGCGGCGAGAGCCATGAGCGCTTCACCCAGGTGCGCCAGGGGCTCGAGGCCCTCGGCATTCCCTTCACGCTCAATCCGCGGCTGGTGCGCGGCCTCGACTACTACAGCCACACCGCCTTCGAGATCACCAGCGATCAGCTGGGCGCCCAGGCCACCGTGTGTGGCGGCGGCCGCTACGACGGCCTGGTGCAGCAGCTGGGTGGGGCGGCGACGCCGGCGATCGGCTGGGCCCTCGGCATGGAGCGGCTGGTGTTGTTGCTGCAGCAATCGGAGGCCCAGCCCTGGATGGCGGCCGCAGCGCCGCAGGTGTATCTCGTGAACCGGGGCGAGCGAGCCGAGGCCGTGGCGCTGCAGCTGTGCCGTGATCTGCGCCGCACGGGAATCGCCGTGGAGCTCGATGCCAGTGGCGCCGCCTTTGGCAAGCAGCTGCGGCGGGCGGATCGCCAGGGCGCCGCCTGGGCGGTGGTGATCGGCGACGAGGAGGCAGTCGCCGGCGAGGCCCTGCTCAAGGACCTGCGGCGCTGCGAAGCGCCTGGAGTCGAGGCTGAAACCGTGGCGGATCGGACGAGTCCGGGCCGGAGGCTGGCGTTGGTTGAGATACCAGCGCAACTGGCGCATCTGCTGGCTTGCTGAGCCCGGGGCCTCAGCTCCCCTTAACCTCGCCCCACCGCGAACCGCTGCGATGACTGCCGCTTCAGGGATCCGCACCATCTGCTGCATCGGTGCGGGCTACGTGGGCGGCCCGACCATGGCGGTGATCGCCGATCGCTGCCCCCACCTGCAGGTGACGGTGGTGGATCTCAACGCTGCCCGCATCGCCGCCTGGAACGATGCCGATCTCAGCCGCCTGCCGGTCTATGAACCGGGTCTGGATGCGGTGGTGGGCCGCGCCCGGGGCCGGAACCTGCACTTCAGCACCGAGGTGGACGCGGCGATCGCGGCGGCCGACATGGTGTTCCTCTCGGTCAACACTCCCACCAAGACCCGCGGGCTGGGGGCTGGTCAGGCCAGTGATCTGCGCTGGATCGAGGCCTCGGCCCGCCAGGTGGCCCGCTGCGCCCGGGGCCACACGATCGTGGTGGAGAAAAGCACCCTGCCGGTGCGCACCGCCGAAGCGGTGAAGGCGATCCTGGAGGCGGCTCAGGGGGAGGCCGAGGCCCGAGAAGATGCCGGTGGACCGGCCGCCAAAAGTTTTGCGGTGCTCTCCAATCCCGAATTCCTGGCGGAAGGCACGGCGATCGGCGATCTGGAGCAACCCGATCGGGTGTTGATCGGCGGCGAGGATCCGGCCGCGATCGAGGCCCTGGCCGCGATCTACGGCCACTGGGTGGCGCCGGAGAAGATCCTGCGCACCAACCTCTGGAGCAGTGAACTGTCCAAGCTCACCGCCAATGCGTTTCTGGCGCAGCGGATCAGCTCGATCAACAGCATCGCCGCCATCTGTGAAGCCACCGGAGCGGATGTGCAGGAGGTGGCTCGGGCGATCGGCACGGACAACCGCATTGGTGCCCGCTTCCTGGCGGCGGGCCCCGGCTTCGGTGGCAGCTGTTTCCAGAAGGACATCCTCAACCTGGTGTACCTCTGCCACCACTACGGCCTGCCGGAGGTGGCGACGTACTGGGAGCAGGTGGTGCGGCTCAACAGCTGGCAACAGCACCGCATCAGCCGGTTGGTGGTGCAGAAACTGTTCGGCACCGTCACCGGCAAGCGCCTGGCGGTGCTGGGCTTCGCCTTCAAGGCCGACACCAACGACACCCGCGAAGCGCCGGCAATCCGCATCTGCCACGATCTGCTCGAGGAGGGGGCGCAGCTGAGCCTCCATGATCCCAAGGTGAGCACGCAACAGATCGAACGGGACCTGGCCCAGGCGGCGGTGGCCCCCGCAGCCGCGGCTCAGGCGGCTCAGGCGGGGGAGGGGGGCTGGCGACGTGCAGCCACCGTCGATGAAGCCGTGCAGGGCGCCGATGCGGTCCTGCTGCTCACCGAATGGAGCGACTACCGCCAGCTCGACTGGTCGGCCCTGATGGCTCGGATGCGCCAGCCGGCCTGGCTGTTCGACGCCCGCGGCGTTGCCGATGCGGTGGCGGCTCGGGCCGCTGGCCTGCGGGTCTGGCGGGTGGGGGAGGGCTGAAGCGATGATCCCGACCCCATCACTGCGCTCTGGCCCCCTGCGCAATCTGGTGACCGGTGGCGCCGGTTTCGTGGGCTCCCATCTGGTCGATCGGCTGATGCAGGCCGGCGAGGAGGTGCTCTGCCTCGACAACTACTTCACCGGCCGCAAGGCCAACATCGCCCAGTGGATCGGCCATCCCCGCTTCGAGCTGATCCGTCACGATGTGACCGAGCCGATCCAGTTGGAGGTGGACCGGATCTGGCACCTGGCCTGTCCCGCATCGCCAGTGCACTACCAGTTCAATCCGATCAAGACTGCCAAAACAAGTTTTCTCGGCACCTACAACATGCTCGGTCTGGCCCGGCGGGTAGGGGCAAGGCTGCTGCTGGCCAGCACCAGCGAGATCTATGGCGATCCGGAGGTCCATCCCCAGCCCGAGAGTTACAGGGGGTGCGTCAACACAATCGGCATTCGCTCCTGCTATGACGAGGGCAAGCGGGTGGCTGAAACACTCTGTTTCGACTACCGGCGCATGCACGGAACCGAAGTGCGGGTGGCGCGCATCTTCAATACCTATGGGCCCCGCATGCTTCCGGATGACGGCCGGGTGGTGAGCAACTTCATCGTGCAGGCGCTGCAGGGTCAACCCCTGACGCTGTATGGCGATGGCCAGCAGACGCGATCGTTCTGCTATGTGGATGACCTGGTGGAGGGACTGATCCGCCTGATGAACGGCGCCCATACCGGCCCGATCAACCTGGGCAATCCTGGCGAGTTCACCATCCGGGAGTTGGCCGAACTGGTGCGTACTCGCATCAATCCTGGCCTCGAACTCGTGCTGCAGCCCCTCCCCCAGGATGATCCCCGCCAGCGGCAACCGATCATCGAGCTGGCCCAGCGAGAACTGGGCTGGGAGCCCACGATCCCCCTGGAGCAGGGCCTCGAGCCCACCATCGCTGATTTCCGCCGCCAGCTGGGCCTCTGAGAACGGGATTTCTGATCACGGGTTCCCCTGGGTGAGCACGGGTTGTCCTGGGAAGGATGTCTCGATCGGGCTTCTCCCTGGGGTGGCAGGCTGAGGGGTGGCCGTCGCCGGAGCCCTGACCGGAGATGCGCCCGTTCCCCTGCCCTGTCTGCCCATGACCGCCGCGCAGCGTCCCACCCTCGTGACCGGTGCCGCCGGCTTCATCGGCACCGAGGTGGTGTTGCGACTGCTGGAACGGGGCGAGCCTGTGGTGGGGCTCGACAACCTCAACACCTACTACGACCCGGCCCTCAAGCAGGCCCGCCTGGAGCGGCTGCAGCACCATCCCGCCGCCGCCGCCTTTCACTTCGTGCGGATGGATCTGGAGGATCGGGCCGCTATGGAGGGCCTGTTCGCCGAGCAGCGACCGCGGCGGGTGGTGCACCTCGCCGCCCAGGCAGGGGTGCGCTATTCCCTGGAGAATCCGGCCGCCTATATCCAGAGCAATCTAGTGGGTTTCGGTCACATTCTTGAGGGTTGCCGCCATCACGGCGTTGAGCATCTGGTCTATGCCTCCAGCAGCTCGGTCTATGGCGGCAACCGCGAGATGCCGTTCTCGGAGCAGCACGCCGTCAATCATCCGGTGAGCCTCTATGCGGCCACCAAGAAGGCGAATGAACTGATGGCTCACACCTACAGCCATCTCTACGGCCTGCCGGCCACCGGTCTGCGCTTCTTCACCGTGTATGGCCCCTGGGGCCGGCCGGACATGGCCCCGATGCTGTTTGCGCGCGCGATCCTGGCGGGTGAGCCGATCCGGGTGTTCAACCACGGCCACATGCAGCGCGACTTCACCTACATCGATGACATTGTCGAGGGGGTGATCCGCTGCAGCGACAAGCCGGCCACAGCGGATCCGCACTTCGATCCCCTTCATCCGAACCCGGCCACCGCGGCGGTGCCGCACCGGGTGTTCAACATCGGCAATTCCCAGCCCACCGAGCTGCTGCGTTTCATCGCCGTGCTGGAGCAGGCCCTCGGGCGCCAGGCGATCCAGGACCTGCAGCCGATGCAGCCGGGCGATGTGCCCGCCACCGCCGCCGATACCCAGGCCCTGGAGGCCTGGGTGGGGTTCCAGCCCGCCACCCCGATCGAGGTGGGGGTGGAGCGGTTTGCTCAGTGGTATCGGGAGTACCACGGACTCTGACCCTGCCCAGGCCAGCAGCCTGGTGGTGCTTGGCAGTCAGAAAGTCATTTCATCAAAAAAGGGGCCTTCAGGCCCCTTGCTGCTCCATCGGCCAAAAGGGCCGTGCGAGATGAATCGAATGCTCAGGTCCGCTCAGGCGGAACCGACACCCACGTAGGAGCCGTAGAAGAACAGGCCCACCACAAAGATCACCGCCATTCCGCCGGCAGTGGCGACCAGCCAGAGGGGAAGGGTTCCCTCTGTCCAGCGGGAACGCCAGGCCACAGCGGGGCGCCCATCGGGCAGACGATCGGGAATCCGACCGTCAGGCATGGACATTTTCTTGCCGCTCATCGTGAATCCTCCCGATCAGTTGAAGAAGTAGCTGCTGAACAGCACACCGGTGACGAACACGAACAGCAGCCCCAGATAGAGGCTGGTGCGGTTCAGTTCGACCGGAAGGTTGTTCGGATTGGGATTGCGTTGCATGGGGACGACCTCAGCGGCGGACAAACTGCATGGCAGCCAGGGCGCCCAGGAAAAACACCGTGGGGATGCCGAGGGCGTGAACCGAAAGCCAGCGCACCGTGAAGATCGGGTAATTGCGTGGCGTGGTGGGGGCGGGAGTCTGGGTCATGACTTACTGCAGGCGCAGGTCGAGTTGGCTCTTGCCCTCGTAGCGCTGGCTCACAACAGGAGCCTTGCTTTCCTGGGCCTGGAAATAGGCATCCGGACGAGGCGTGCCGAAGGCGTCATAGGCCAGGCCCGTGGACACGAACATGAAGCCGGCCAGGAAGATGGCAGGCAGGGTCACCGCGTGGATGACCCAGTAACGGATGCTCGTGATGATTTCGAAGAACGGGCGTTCTCCTGTAGAGCCGGCAGCCATGGCGACAAGCGTTCAGCTCGGCGATCCTAGGGGGGTGGCGGCAGGGGACGGGAGCCCCTGCCTGGCTTGGTTACAAAGGTTGGCGGGGCTCAGCCTGGCGCGGCTCGGCCCAGCCCGATCAGCCCACCCAGCGCAGCAGCGATCCCCGCTCGCCCAGCACGAAGCCCTTGCCATCCGGCAGGAAGGCGATCCGGCTGAAGTTGGTGGGCTGGGCGGCACCCACCGGATCCTTCTGCCAGGTCTTGCCACCGTCGGGGCTGGTGAGCAGGGTGCCGCTGCCGCCGCCGGTCCAGATGGCGCCGCTCGGATCCCAGGCCATGTCGAGATAGCCATAGCCGTTCGTGATCGGGATCACCGGCTTGCTCCAGTCGTCGACGTTGGCGGCATCGGAGTTGAAGCGCAGCTGGGCGCCGCGGGTCACCATCCAGAGGTTGCCGTTGGGCTGGAAGCCGAGGGATTGCACCCGTTGGCTGCTCACCCGCTGGTGGGGCTGCCAGGTGGGCTGACCCGGATCCCAGGTGGCGAAGAAGTTGCCGAGGCTGCTGACGCTCACATAGCGGCCGTCGGGGCTGCGGCGCAGATCACGCACGGCACCGGCGGCGTCACTCACCTCGGCCTGCCAGCTCTGGCCGCCATCGCGAGTGCGATAAACAGCACCCACGTTGGTGGCCAGTTCAGCCTCTCCCTTGCCTAGGGCGGTGATCAGGTACGGCTCACCGGGCAGCTTGGTGTCGAGGAAGAGGCGGCTCCAGCTCTGGCCGGCGTCGGTGCTGTGCAGCAGCAGGCCGGGCTGGCCGGCGATCCAGCCCTCTTTGCCGTTGAAGTCGATGCTGAGCAGGCGGAAGTTCTCCTCCTCCGGCAGATCGAGGGCGCGCTGGGCCCAGCTGGCACCTCCGTCGTCGGTTTCGAGGATCAGCCGGTTGCTGCCAACCAGGAAGCCGTGGCTCTGATCGCTGAAGGCCAGATCGAGGGGGTTGGAGCTGGTGTCGAGGGGCACGGGCTGCCAGGGGCTGGCACTGGCGATCGGCAGGCCCGTGGTGACGCAACCGGAGAGCCCGAAGCCGAGGCCCACGAGCAGGACCAGGCTCAGCAGGGGACTGAACAGGCGTCGGGTCAGACGATGCAGGTGCATGGCAGGGGGGAGAACGGAGGAAGGGAAGCGAAGCCGATTCAGCGCAGCGAATACAGGGAGAGGAAAAAGGCGATCGCCAGGGCGAAGCTGCCGAAGATCAGCACATTCTTCTGACCGGGCGTCAGCCGGTTGACCCCCAGACCGAAGTTGAGGTTCTCCTCAAAACCGCTCGGCTTGTTGCGGGGGCCGATGTCCTTGAAGGCCCCCACCTTGCTGCGGCAGACCGGACAGCGAAAGCTGGCGGGGTCCAGGGCTGTGAAGGGGGTGCCCGCTTCGATGCCCACCTTGCGCACGCCCTCGGCGGGGTCGTAGACGAAGCCGCAGCTGCGGCACTCGAAGCGATGGGTGTCGGGGTCGGAAACCGCAGGCGGCTCCGTCGTGGGGAGGGATTCGGCCGTGGCGCCCGCCCCTGGGGCGGCGGTGGTGTCGCTGCTCTCGATCTCCGGACTCATCACCTGCCAGCCGACGGTGTCAAAACTCTATCGACCACGTTCCAACGCCGATTCCGCCGGAACTCGTCAGCGCCGGGAGGTGGATGCCAGACTGCCGCCCAGGTTGGTCCAGCCCGCATGTTCGTGCTTTCCGGCTACGACGCTTTTCTGGGGTTTCTGCTGATTTCAGCAGCTGTTCCCGTGCTGGCGCTCGTGGCCAACAAGGTGCTGTCTCCTCGGAGCCGGCAGGGCGAGCGTGAGCTCACCTACGAATCCGGCATGGAGCCGATGGGTGGCGCCTGGATTCAGTTCAATATCCGCTACTACATGTTCGCGCTCGTCTTCGTCGTCTTCGACGTCGAGACCGTGTTCCTCTACCCCTGGGCCGTGGCGTTCCATCGCCTCGGACTGCTCGCCTTCATCGAGGCCCTCGTCTTCATCGCCATCCTGGTGGTGGCCCTGGCCTACGCCTGGCGCAAGGGTGCCCTCGAGTGGAGCTGATTCGTCGTTACGGCCCCGGCGCCGACGTGTTGCCATGACCCTCACGCCTTCCTCCCCGTCCAGCGGTGAGCTCCCCTCGATCGGGGCTCTGCGCGATCTGCGCGCCGCCAGCTGCAGCCCCACGGGTGCCCCCACGATCACTTCGGATCTGTCCGAGAACGTGATTCTCACCAGCCTCGATGACCTGCACAACTGGGCCCGCCTGAGCAGTCTCTGGCCCCTGCTCTACGGCACTGCCTGCTGCTTCATTGAGTTCGCGGCCCTGATCGGCTCCCGCTTTGATTTCGACCGCTTCGGTCTGGTGCCACGCTCCAGCCCCCGTCAGGCGGACCTGCTGATCGTGGCCGGCACCGTGACCATGAAGATGGGCCCGGCCCTGGTGCGGCTCTACGAGCAGATGCCCGAGCCCAAGTACGTGATTGCCATGGGGGCCTGCACGATCACCGGCGGCATGTTCTCGGCTGACTCGACCACCGCCGTGCGCGGCGTCGACAAGCTGATCCCCGTGGACCTCTACCTGCCGGGCTGCCCGCCGCGGCCGGAGGCGATCTTTGATGCCGTGATCAAGCTGCGCAAGAAGGTGGGCAACGAAGCCCTGGCTGAGCGCGGCAACCTGCGTCCCACGCACCGTTATTGCACGATTCCGCATCAGCTCAAGGCGGTGGCGCCGATCGTGGATGGCCGCTACCTGCAGGCCGAGACCCAGAAGGCCGCCCTCGCCGCCGCCGCCGGTCTGCCGCTGGGGGCTCCTGTTTCCGATCCAGCGGCAGTCATCGCCGCCACCACCAGCCAGGCCGACGCCTGAGGACACCATGCCCGAGGACACCACCAGTTCCACCCCGGCCATCACCACTCCTGTGGCCGGTCCGATCAGCCAGTGGCTGAGCAGCCAGGGTTTTGAGCATGCCGTGCTGGAGGCCGACCATCTCGGTGTGGAGGTGCTCGGCGTGGAGCCCGACTTCCTGCCCGTGATCGTGGCGGCTCTCAAGGCGACAGGTTTTGATTACCTCCAATGCCAGGGCGGCTATGACGAAGGCCCAGGCGGTCGTCTGGTGAGCTTCTACCACCTGATCAAGCTGGCGGCGCTGGCTGATCCCACGGCGGTGGATCGTGCCCTTGCGGCCGATGTGAAGCCCGAGGAGATTCGTCTGAAGGTGTTCCTGGCCCGTGATGGCGATCTCACCATCCCCACGCTCTACGGCCTGTTCCGGGGCGCCGACTGGCAGGAACGCGAGACCTTCGATATGTACGGCATTCGTTATGCCGGCCATCCCCATCCCAAGCGTCTGCTGATGCCGGAAGACTGGAAAGGCTACCCGCTGCGCAAAGACTATGTGCAGCCCGATTTCTACGAACTCCAGGACGCTTACTGATCCCCGTTGGATTGAGAGAGGGGCCTTGAAAACAGGCTTTCACCAGAATTGAGTGCACAAAACTGGTCTGACGAGGCAACCAGTAGAGGCGTCATCACGACTCGCCTGAAGATTCCGTGATTGCATCATCAGCTCACCCGCCGATGATGCTGCCGGTAGAAGCGCATCACCGCCAGCGCCACGCTCTTGGAATCGTGGCGCAGTGTGGCCCCGGGACGGCTTCCCTGCATCGGCGCCAGCATCACCTCATAGCCCTGGCTGGTCAGGCGGTGGGTATCGCACTCCACCGGCTCGGCACCGCGGCGGCGATAGGCCTCCACCAACGGCGAGGGACTGAGCTTCTCCTGAGCCAGCACCGCATCGAACAGCCTCTGGTCCACCCCCAGAGTGGCGAGCTGGGCCTCGATCGCCCGGAGATGGCCTTCGACATCGAGCCCGTCGGTCTCCCCGGGCTGGGTCATCAGGTTGCAGATGTAAAGGCGCGGAGCACGGCTCTGGCGAATCGCCGCCACCAGTTCCGGCACCAGCAGGTTCGGCAGCAGGGAGGTGTAGAGGCTGCCGGGGCCCAGCACGATCAGATCGGCATGGGCGATCGCCTCGATGGCTCGGGGCAGGGCGGGCGGCCGTTCCGGGATGCAGCCGAGCCGCACGATCGGGCTGGAGGCATGGCCGATCGCCGATTCCCCCTCGATCCGATCGCCGTTCTCCAGCTCGGCCCAGAGGCGAACGTCGGCGTTGGTGGCCGGCACCACCTGGCCCTGCACCGCCAGCACCCGGCTGCTGGCGGTGATCGCCGATTCGAGGCTGCCGGTGATGGCCGTGAGGGCCGAGAGGAAGAGATTGCCGAAGCTGTGGCCTTCGAGGCCACTGCCCGCCTGGAAGCGGTATTGGAACAGGCGGGTGAGCAGAGGCTCCTCCCGGGCCAGGGCCGCCAGGCAGTTGCGGATGTCGCCCGGCGGCTGGACGCCCAGCTCTCGTCGCAGTACGCCGCTGCTGCCGCCGTCGTCGGCCACCGTGACGATCGCGGTGATGTTGCTGCTATAGCGCTTCAGGCCGGAGAGGAGGGTGGAGAGACCGGTGCCACCGCCGATCGCCACGATGTTCGGGCCGCGGTTGAGCCGGCGCTGCGCCACCAGAGCATCCACCAGCACCGTGCCCTTCTCAGGCGCCAGGGCCCGCTGGATCGACCCGAAGCTGCGGCTCTGGCCCCAGATCACCAGTGCAGCCCCCAGAAGCAGCACCAGCGGCCCGGTGATGCCCCGCGGCAGCACCTGGGTGAGCTGAGCCAGCAGCCAGGTGAGCGTTTCGATCGTCCAGTAGATCGGTTTGAAATCCGCCCAGACCGCGGCTCCGAGCAGCGCAATCAGCAGACCCAGTCCGGAGGTGAGCACCCAGCGCTTCACCACCAGGCCGGGCTGCAGCCAGCGGGCGGCCCGGCGGGAGCGGCTGACCAGATCACGGCGGCGCATGTCACCCCGACCCATCCAGCCGGGTCGTCGGGGTGGGCGTGGGGCGTGCCGGGTGCTCATCGCCGGTGGCCTCCCCTGTCGCCTCTGCGGCCGCCTGCCTGGCCCGTGCGGCTCCGCCAGGGCTCCCCGCAGACGAGGAGGCAAGGCAGGGGCTGGGAGCAGGACGCCATCGGCAAACCGGGCTGTTCGAACTGTACGGATGAAAGGGCATGAGGGTGAAACCTCGGCTGGTTGCAGGCAGGATGGGGGCCTTGCGCTGTGGTCCGTGCCGGATGCTGTTCCTCTGCCGGCATCTCGACGCACCCAGTCCCACGGGGGTGTGGCGATGAAGGTCGCTGGGGCGGCGGAGGCTGGGTCGGTGGCTGATGGCTCGGCTGTTGCCGGGCCTGCTGTTGATGGGCCTGGGGGAAAGGTGCCCGTGGCCCAGATGCAGGGGGTGTCGATGCGCTGGGGTGAGAGCCTCGTGCTCGACGACATCAACCTGGTGGTGCATCCAGGCGAGCGCCTGGTGGTGGTGGGGCCCTCCGGATCGGGCAAATCAACGATCCTGCGGCTGCTGGCCGGCCTGCTGCTGCCCAGCGCCGGCAGCCTGCGGATCCACGGGCTGGAGCAGCGCTACCTGCGCCTGGATCAGCGCCAGCCACCGGATGTGCGCCTGGTGTTTCAGAACCCTGCCCTGCTGGCCTCGCTCACGGTGGGTGAAAACGTCGGCTTTCTGCTCTATCGCTACGGGCGGCTGGGCGAGGCCGAGATTCGCCGCCGGGTGGGCGACGCGCTGGCGGCCGTCGGACTGGCCGGCATCGAGGGAAAGATGCCCGGCGAACTCAGCGGTGGCATGCAGAAGCGGGTCAGCTTCGCCCGCGCCATCATCCAGGACCCCTCCCGGGCCGATGTCCAGGAGCCGCTGCTGTTGTTCGATGAGCCCACCGCCGGGCTCGATCCGGTGGCCTGTACCCGCATCGAGGATCTGATTGTCACCACCACCGACATGGCCCAGGCCTCCTCGGTGGTGGTGAGCCACGTGATGAGCACGATCGAGCGCTCCGGTGAGCGGCTCGTGCTCCTCTACGACGGCCGCTTTCGTTGGCAGGGCACCGTGGAGGAGTTCCGCAGCACCGATAATCCCTACGTCGAGCAGTTCCGGAGCGGCAGCTTGCGCGGACCCATGCAGCCCAAGGAGGTCTGAACGATGCGCCGCAGTGTCCGTGAAGCCCTGGTGGGCTTTTCCCTTCTCGCCGCCATCGTGGGTGGTGGCGCGCTCTGGCTCTGGCTGAAGGGCATCTCCCTGCGCCGCGACACCTGGACGGTGCAGGCCAGCTTCCAGGATGCCGCCGGCCTGGCGGATCGCTCGCCGGTCTCCTTCCGGGGTGTGCTGGTGGGCAATGTGCGCCGGGTGCGGGTCACCCCGGAGGCGGTGCTGGCTGATCTGGAGATCACCGATCCTGATCTCCGTCTGGCCCGCCCCACCCAGGCCCTGGTGGGCACCGGCTCGTTGCTGGGGGGAGATGCCGTGGTGGCGCTGGTGAGCAGCGGCAAACCCCTGCCGGCCAGCACGCCCGGGCCGCGCAGTCCGGGCTGCAACACCAAGCTGATGCTCTGCAACGGCAGCCGCATCGAGGGCGGCGCCCAGGCGAGTCTCGGCACCGTCACCGAGACGATGCAGCGGATCCTGGCCGAGAGCGAGCGCCAGAAGCTGGTGGACAAGCTGGTGGGAACCACCGTGAGTTTCGATCGCACCTCCAACGAGGCGGATCGCTTCCTGCGCGAGGCGCAGAAACTGGTGCAGGAGCTCAACACGGCCGTGAAGAAGGCCGATCCGATCCTGGACAATCTCAACACCGCCACCGTCGAGGCGGCCCAGGCCGGCCGGCATGTGCGCAACCTCACCGCCGCCCTGGACAACCCCCAGACCGTGAGCGAGCTCAAGGGCACTGTGACCAATGCCGAGAAGCTCACGGCCCGCTGGGAGGCGGTGGGCGGTGACGTGAACAAGCTCACGGGCGACCCCCAGTTCGTCGATGGGATCCGCAGCTTGGCCATCGGCCTGGGCAAGTTCTTCGAAGAGCTCTACCCCGCCCAGACCGGCCAGGCGCGTGACAAGGCGGCCCGGGAGAAGGCGGAACGCGAAAAGCGCGACCAGGCTGTCCGGGAACAGGCGGATCGTGAAAAAGCTGGCAGCCCGTCGGTCTCGCGTGCCCGAACCAACCAGCCTCGCGCCGTGAGCCAGTGAAGAGGTGAAACGGTGAAAGCCTGAGGCCGGGACCGTTGCAGCTCAGACGCCGTTGATCGCCTCCAGGGCAATGGCGGCGATCGCCTGATCGCTGGCCTTGGGCAACTGCACGTACTTGCCGCCGGCGGCCTCGGCCAGTTCCTTGCCCATGCCGCTGCCGATGAACTTGCGCTCGGTGTCGATCACCAGCAGCTTCAGCCCCAGGGCGCGGTAACGGCCGGCCACCTGCTTCACCTCCTCCTTGAGGTCCACCGGTTCCTCGCCCTCCAGCTCGGGTTGGCCGAGGGAGCGGCTCAGGGGCACGTTGCCGCGGCCGTCGGTGATCGCCACCACCACCACCTGGCCCAGATCGCCGGTGGCGAGGGCATTGGCGCCCACCCGTGCCGCCTGGGAAAGACCATGGGCCAGGGGCGAACCGCCGCCGCAGGGCATCGATTCCAGCCGGCGCCGGGCCGCGGTGATCGATCGGGTGGGGGGCAGAAGCACCTCGGCCTGCTCACCGCGGAAGGGGATCAAGGCGACTTCGTCGCGGTTTTCGTAGGCCTCGGTGAGCAGCCGGATCACGGCACCCTTGGCGCTCTGCATGCGGTTGAGCGCCATCGAACCGCTGGCATCCACCAGGAAGATCACCAGGGCGCCGGCCTTGCGTTGCAGTTGCTTGGCCCGCAGGTCGCCATCCTCCACGATCACCGTTCGGTGCGGCTCCCGCTCCCGGCGGGCTTTCTGATACGGGGCGGCGGCCCGCAGGGTGGCATCCACGGCGATGCGCGTCACCGGGCCGCGGGGCAGCATCGGTTTCACGTAGCGACCGCGGGAATCGCTGAGCACCACGCTGCGCTTGCCGCTGCCGCCGCTGCGGGCCTTGGCAGCGTTGAACAGCAGCAGGTCGGGGTCGATGGCGATGGCTTCGGGGTCGAGCAGGAATTCCTCCGGCACCTGGGGAGGCGGCTGGTCGTCCGGGGTGTCGTCTTCGTCCTGGTCGTCGTCCTGGTTGTCCTCGTTCTGGTCGGGTTCATCGGGTTGCTCCGGCTCCTCCGGCGGTTGCTCCCCCTGGGGCGGTGGCGGCGGCGGCGGCTCCATCGGCTGCTCGGGATCCGGGGGCGGCAGCTGCAGGGCCCGCGGCGCAATCACCAGGCGCACGGCCACCTGCAGGTCGTCGGCTTCCACCCGGTCGCGGCCGCTCAGGGCGGCGTGGGCGCGGGCCACCCGCACCGCATAGAGCTCGGAGCGGTGCCCTTCGACGCCGCCGCGCAGGGCCTCGGTCACCAGGTAGGTGATCTGCTCGCGGCTGATGCTCACGTCCGGCACCCACTGGCGGGCCAGCAGCAGCTGGGTGGCGAGGGCGTCGGTCTCCTCCTGCCACCGCTGCCGGAAGCTGTCGCTGGATTCGCCATGGGCCAGGGCGGAGCGGGTAATCTCGACGCGCTGATCCAGATCCAGCGACTGGTTGGCGCTCAGGGCGATGGCGAAGCGATCCAGCAGGTGGTCCCGCACCGCCCCCTCCTCGGGGTTGTAGGTGGCGATCAGCAGGCAGCGGCAGGGGTGGCTGAGGCTGAGCCCCTCCCGCTCGATCCGGTTCTCGCCGCTGCCCACCGCCGCCAGCAGGAGGTTGGTGATGCCGTCGTCCAGCAGGTTGAGCTCGTCGACATAGAGCACGCCGCGGTGGGCTTCCGCCAGCAGGCCAGGCTGAAACACGGCCTGGCCGCTGGCCAGGGAGGCGGTCACGTCGACCGAGCCCACGAGCCGGTCTTCGGTGACACCCAGCGGCACCTGCACGAAGGGTGCCGGCACCACCCGGGTGGGCAGCAGGGCGCTGGGGTCGGCGCCGCTGGCATCGCCCCCCAGTTCGGTGATGCGACGGCGGGTCGCCTCGTCCCAGTCCTCCGGTCGGGTCGGATCGGCATTGAGGCTGTCCACGATCACATCGATCGGTGGCAGCAGCGCATGCAGACCCCGGGCCAGCACCGATTTGCCGGTGCCGCGTCCGCCGGCGATCACCACTCCGCCCAGGCCCGGATCCACCGCCGCCAGCAGCAGGGCCAGCTTCAGGGTGCCGTGGCCCGTGATCGCGGCCAGGGGGAAGGAGCGGGCGGCCTGGTCGGCGCTGGCCGTGGCCGTGGCGGCGGTGGGGGGACCGGAGGGGCTGGTGGCGCTGGCAACCATGGGGGAGGAGGAGGGCCCGCGCGGGGACGTTGTCTGACGTCCAGTCTCGCTGACCGATTGCGCCGCGGCTCTGCGGCCAGACGTCGCCGAGGCAACTCCTCGCTCTCCCGGCCAACCTGCTGGATCAGCTCCTGCCGAGCCTTGGCGCCCTGCTGCAAGACCGTGCTGCCGGCCGCCCGAGCTGCTGCTGCCTGGCTCCGGCCGCCCGAACTGCTGCCTCCTGGCTCTAGCTGGCCGGTTTAGCGTCCGCCCCAGCCGTTGATCCCCGCCATGGCGCCCCTGCCGCCCCCTGAGCCCGCGCGCCATCTCGAGACCCTCGAAGCCCTCGATGCCCGCAAGATCCGCTTCGAGATCAACCGGGTGGAGCTGCCGATGGGGGTGGAGGGCAGCTTCGGGATCATCCGCCATCCCGGCGCTTCGCTGGCGGTGCCCGTGCTCGATGACGGGCGCGTGGTGGTGCTGCGCCAGTACCGCTTCGCGGTGGCGGCCCGCATCCTCGAATTCCCCGCCGGCACCCTGGATCCCGGCGAGGAGCCCCTGGCCACGATGGAGCGGGAGTTGCAGGAGGAGGCGGGCTACAGCGCCTGCCGCTGGGATCCGCTTGGCCTGATGCTGCCCTGCCCCGGCTATTCCGATGAGGTGATCCACCTGTTCCTGGCCCGGGGGCTCACCCCCCTGGAGGCGCCGCCGGCCGGCGACGACGACGAGGACCTGGAGGTGCTGCTGATGGAACCCGCCGCACTCGATGCGGCCCTCGCCAGTGGCGACGAGGCCCTCGATGGCAAGAGCGTGACCGCCTGGTTCCGGGCCAAGCAGCTGCTGGGGCTCTGATGGCTTCCCCTGAGGCCGCCCGCCGCTGGCTGTTCTGGCATCGCCGCGATCTGCGGCTGGCCGACAACCTCGGCCTGGCGGCGGCGGCGGCGACCCCAGCCCTGACGGGTGTGTTTGTGCTCGACCCGGCAATCCTGGCCGACCCGGCGATGGCACCGGCCCGCCGCTGGTTCCTGCTCGAAAGCCTGCGGGAGCTGGCCGCCTCCTGGCGGGCCTGTGGATCGCGGCTGGTGCTGCTGGAGGGAGACCCGCTGGTGCTGCTGCCACGGCTGGCTGCCGCCCTCGGTGCCGAGGTGGTGGCCTGGAACCGCGATGTGGAGCCCAGCGGGCGAGCTCGCGACCGGGCCGTGGCCGCCGCCCTGCAGACCGATGGCCGCCGCGTGCTGGTGGACTGGGATCAGCTGCTGGTCGCCCCGGAGGCGCTGCGCACCGGTGCCGGTGATCCCTATCGCGTCTACGGCCCCTTCCTGCGCAACTGGCGCGGCCAGGTGGAGCGCAAGCAGGCCCTGGCGGCCCCGGGCACCGCCGGGGGCATCGAGCCGCTGGCGGCACCGACCGGCCTGCTGGATCTGGACCCGGCGACGCTGTCCCGGCCTGATCTGTGGGAGGCCCTGCCGCGCCTGGAGACGGTGCCGCCGGCCACACGCTTCGGAGCGGCCTTCCCCGGCGCCGACCTCTGCCCCTGCCGTCCTGGTGAGGCGGCGGCCCTGGCCCAGCTGGAGGCCTTCTGTGAGGGGCCTGCCAGTGGCCGCGGCCAGCGAGCTCCGCTCCTGGCCTATGAGCCCCAGCGCAACCTGCCGGGCATCGCCGGCACCTCAGGCCTCAGTGCCGCGCTCGCCTTCGGCACCCTCAGCCCGCGCCAGGCCTGGGCGACGGCCGGCGCTGCCCGAGACCTCACCCGCAGCGAGGAGGAGCGCACGGCGATCAGCGTCTGGGAGCAGGAACTGGCCTGGCGCGAGTTCTATCAGCAGGCGCTGTTCCATTTCCCGGAGCTGGCCGAGGGCCCCTACCGGCCCCAGTGGCGCCACTTCCCCTGGGAGAACGACCCGGAGCGCCTCGAGGCCTGGCGGCAGGGGCTCACCGGGGTGCCGATCGTCGATGCGGCGATGCGGCAGCTCAACGCCAGCGGCTGGATGCACAACCGTTGCCGCATGATCGTGGCCTCCTTCCTGGTCAAAGACCTGATCTGCGACTGGCGCCTGGGGGAGCGTGCCTTCATGGAGCGCCTGGTGGATGGCGATCTGGCCGCCAACAACGGCGGCTGGCAGTGGAGCGCCAGCAGCGGCATGGATCCCAAGCCGCTGCGCATCTTCAATCCCGCCACCCAGGCCGCCAAGTTCGATCCGGAGGCGATTTACATCCGCACCTGGCTGCCGGAGCTGCGCCACGTGGCCACGGCCGACCTGATCCGCGGCGAGATCGCTCCCTTGCAGCGCCGCGGTTACCCCGCGCCGATCGTGAGCCACAGGCAGCAGCAGGCCCACTTCAAGGCGCTCCATGCGGCCCTGCGCGTCGGGGTCGCTGGCGCCTAGGGCATCGCTGCCCGCCACGATGACCTCAGCCCTCAGACCTCAAGCGCGGGCTCAGGCCGCGGCAGAGGTCACCGTTGCTGGGGAGCCGGTGCCCGTGGCCTCGGTGGAGGTGGTGCCGGCAGCGAAGGCCTCCACCAGCTGGCGCAGAACGCGGATCACCTGCTGCTGCTGCTCAGCTCGCAGCTCCGGGAAGATCGGCAGGCTCAGCACTTCGGCGCAGAGGCGCTCGGTGACCGGCAGGCTGCCGGGGCCATAACCGAGGGCGGCGTAGGCGGGCTGGCGATGAATCGGGATGGGGTAGTAAATGATCGTGGTCACGCCGGCGTCCTGGAGCTGCTGCTTGAGCCAGTCGCGGCAGCAGGCCTCCGCCAGGCCGAAGGTGGCGCTGTCGGTGGCGGGGGTGCAGCGGCCGCCGCAGGCAGCCTGGCCGGCGGGGCAGCTGGGGACCCGCACCACGAACTGGTTCCAGCTGTGCCCCGCCGGGCCGACCTGCGGCAGCTGGATGCCCTCCAGATCGGCCAGGGCCCCGTCGTAGGTGGCGGCGACGCCGCGGCGCCGTTCGATCCAACGCTCCAGGTGGGGCAGCTTGACGTTCAGCACCGCCGCCTGCATGGCATCGAGACGGCTGTTGTAGCCGAGGGTCGTGTGCAGATAGCGGCGCGGCATGCCATGCACCGCCAGCTCCCGCACCGCCTGGGCCACGGCGGCATCGCGGCAGGTCACGGCGCCACCGTCGCCGGCGGCGCCGAGGTTCTTGGTGGGGAAGAAGCTGAAGCAGCCCGCATCCCCCCAGCTGCCCACCGGTTGTCCGGCCCACTGGGCACCGGTGGCCTGGGCGCAATCCTCGATCACCCGCAGGCCATGGCGGCCGGCGATGGCGCAGACCCGCTCCATGTCCACCGGGCGGCCGAACAGGTGCACCGGCATCAGGGCACGGGTGGCCGGTGTGATCGCCGCCTCGACCTGATCCAGGTCGATCAGATAGGTGTCCGGCGCCACGTCCACGAACACGGGCGTGGCGCCCACGGCGCTGATCGCCTCGGCGGTGGCGAAGAAGCTGAAGGAGCAGGTGATCACCTCGTCGCCGGGGCCGATGCCCAGGGCCCTCAGCGCCAGGATCAGGGCATCGGTGCCGCTGTTGCAGCCCACCGCGTGGGGCACGCCGCAGGCCCTGGCGAAGGCCTCCTCGAAGCGGGCGATGCCGGCGCCACCGATGTACTGACCACTGCGCAGAACCTGCAGTACGGCAGCGTCGAGCTCCTCCCCGAGGTCCTGGAGCTGCTCGCTGAGACTGAAGGGAGGCACTTGCATGGCGGACACCATAAGGCCGGTTCAAGCCTGCAGGAACCTTGCCTTGAACCCCGCCTGCAACCCTCTCAGCGGGCCCAGGGCGGCTCCTGGCCCGGGGGCCATTTGATGTTGCAGCCGATCGAGGCGGTCTGCTCCGGTGCGACGGGCCGGCCGGTCAGCAGCGCCTCGATCGCGTCCCGCAGATCCTGCCCATCGAGGGGCACGGCGTTGCCGGGGCGGCTGCCGTCCAGCTGGCCGCGGTAGGCGAGGCGCAGATCGGTATCGAACAGAAACGGATCCGGCGTGCAGGCGGCCCGCAAGGCGTGGGCCAGTCGCTGGTCATGGTCGAGCAGGTAGGGAAAGGTCCAGCCGTTGCGCTGCGCCTGGTCCTGGAGCCCCGCCGGACCGTCCTGCGGATGGGTGAGGGTGCTGTTGCTCGAGATCCCGATCAGCTGCAGCCGCCCGTCGTAGTCGGCCTGGAGCCGGCTCAGCTCCGGCTCGATGTGCTTCACGAAGGGGCAGTGGGCGCAGAGAAACAGCACCAGCAGTGGCTGGCCGCCCAGGGCTGCCGGCTCCAACGGAGCACCGGCCACCGGCTCGAGGCTCCCGCTGGTCAGGGCCTCGGCCAGTTCCGCCCGGGGCAGGGGGGTTCCCAGCGGCAGCATCGTCGAGGGGGTGAGGGCCATGGCCGGGGCAGCGTTCTGACGCCGATGCTGCAGCAGCCGCCCGCCGTTCGGGGAGGATCGGCCCACTTGAGATCGGCCTGGATTGACGGATGACCTGCCGCCCCAGTGACCTGCCGCCCCAGCGTTCCCGCCTGGCGGCTCTGCTCTGCCTGGGGGGGCTGGTGGCCCTGATCGGCGGCTGTGTTCCCGCCCATCGCCATCCCAGCTGGGCCCTCTACCCCCTGCAGCGCCGCGTGCCCCACGACGGCCTGGCGGTGGTGAGCCAGCCCGATGGCTACGGCCTCCATCTCTGGCTGGACACCGACACCCGCCAGGAGGGGGTCTGCAAGCCGCGCTGGAATCCCAATCCGGCTCGGCTGTTCAACGGCAATGGCACGGCGCCGTTCAGCTCCGGGCTGGCAACCCAGCAGGAGTTCTTCGCGGCGGTGGCCCGCCCCGATGTGCAGCGCCTGCTGCGGCGCGAACTCGAGGCCCTCTGTGCGGCCCGGGCCCCACGCAGCAGCTTCACCTGGGTGGAACCGCCCCGCCGTCCCCAGGACATCAAGCCCGAGGCCTACCCACAGCTGGAGGAAGCCGATCTGCTCAGCGATCCGGAAGCTGTGCTGCAGCAGGAGCGCAAGCTGCTCGGCGAGGATCCGCCGATGGGGCCTCCGCCGGCGGGTGTGCCCTGAGCTGTCGCCTCGGGGTTCGGCCTGCGCGGGGGCCTGCGGGTCAGGGCCTTCCGCGGCCAGCGGCGGCCCAGACCCTCGCCTCGGCGCGCCGCCAGTAGCGGCTGAAGCGCCCCAGATCCACCGCCTGCTCAAGCACAACGAAGGGCTCGGGCGGTAGCACCGTGAGGGGCAGCGCGCCGGCGAGCTGGGTCTGGATCGCCGCGAGGCGCGGCTCCACGGCGGCGCTGGTGACGATCCCATCGGCGCCGTGGCGTTGCGCGAACGCCAGCACTTCGGTCGCTGGATCGCCGTGGCGGATCGTGACCGGCAGCTCCAGCAGGCACTCCGCCAGAAAGCCAAGCCGCTTCAGGCTGGGGGGCGGGCCGCTGCTCGGGCTGCCGGCCAGCCAGGCGCTGTCGAAGACGAACAGGGCCGGCTGGCCCGGCCAGGCCCGCAGGGCGGGGTTGGCCGGGCCGAGGGCTTCGCCGTGGATCCAGAGGATCGGTCGCTGGGGTGGATCCGGATTGGGGCGGCTGGTGCCCGTTGGCGCCAGCGGTCCAGCTGAAACGGCGAGGCCGGAGGCAGAGGCAGTGGAAGGCTCTGGCGCCGGGGGTGGAGGGCTGGGAGTTTGCGGAGCCGGAGCTGAAGCCGGCGGCGCCTCAGTGGCCCATGGGAACAACTGCTGCTGCAGCTGCTCGTAGTCGGCGTCGAAGGGACAGCCTCCGGCGACATCCGGGCCGCCGCGGCGGGCGGCAGGACAGCGGGCGCAGAGGCTCTGGCCGCCGTAGCGCTCCAGGTTGGCCCGGTTGAAGATGTAGGGCTTGCTGCTGAAGCTGCTGGCCACCCACTGCCAGCTGAGGTTGTTGCTGGCGGGGTCGCCATCCAGCAGGTGCTGCAGGAACCACTGGGCACCGGCCTGCCAGCGCACCCGGCGCCAGTGCACCACATAGGAGGCCAGCCAGAGGCGGGCGTGGTTGTGCAGCCAGCCCCTGCCGATCAGCTCGGCGGCAAAGGCATCGATGCAGGTCAGGCCGGTGCTGCCCTCTTGGATGTCGGCCGGCAGCACGGCGGCGTAGCTGGCGGCGGGGTGGCCGGTCTTGAGCGGTTCACGGTCGTGCCAGATGCCGTCGCCCAGCTGGTGCCAGAGGCGTTGCCAGTAGTCGCGCCAGCCCAGCTCGGCGATCAGCTTGGCGGCGGCGGCCCGGGGGGCACCGCTGGTCTCCAGCCAGGCGAACACCGCGTCGCGCACCTCGGCCAGGGTGAGCACGCCGTGGCGGATGTAGGGCGACAGGCGCGTGACGGCGCCATCGAGGGCATTGCGGCTGCGGCCATAGGCCCCTGGATCGATCGCCGCCAGACGCCGCTCGGCCGCGGCTCGACCGCCACGGATTGGGCTGAGGCCCTCTGGAGGGCTGGGCAGCAGGGGCCGCAGCGCCTGCTCCAGCTGGCTCCGATGGGCAAAGACTCTGGGCAGATCAGCTTCGGTGCCAGAACCTCCGTCGTGCGGCGGGAAAGGCTCAGACTCAGCGGGCAGCAGGCCGAGTGCTCCGCAGTACCCGGCCGGCAGGTCCACCCTCCAGCACTGCAGCCCTGGAAACCCTGAGAGGGAATGCGCTTCATAGCCGGCGAAGCCGCAGCCGCGAGCCTTCAGAGAGGCTTCAAGCAGACACCACTGCTGCAGAAATTCCGCGCAGCGGGCGGGCTCCGGCAAACGGCTCAAACGATCCAGGGTGGCCGGGGGGAGCACTCTCCGGGCGATGGGATGCCAGTCCAGCGTTGGCCGGAGTTGCTCGATGTCCACCCCCAGGGCTCTGCGGGGGTGGAACCCCAGGAGCACCAGGCCCCCGGAATGGGCCACGTTGAAGTGCATCAGGACAGCTTCACGCTCCATGCGCAGCTGCGGCTTGCCATGGGGACCGACCTCAAGGTCAAGTCCCTGCGGATCGGTTCCCAGCCAACCGCCGATCAACTGGCGCAAGCCGGCGCGCCCCAACAGGAAGCGTTCTCGATCGTCATCGAAACGGAAGCTTTCAAGCCTGGCGCGTTCCTCTGCACTGAGCAGGCTCTGCAGGTGCGGCAGGCTCGTGCGCACCAAGGGCTCACTTCGATCGATCAACCAGAGGTCGGGAGGCCCCTGCACAGTGGGCGGTGGGGGCGCCAGCCCGGGCAGCCAGGGCTGGGGCGCAAGCGAGGGAAGTCCTGGGTCCGCGGGACAGGGGGCCGTGATGCCGCGGCCATGGGCAGCCTGGGTGGCCTGGCCGAGCACTGCGGGAGAATCCTCCGAACGCCACGGTTGCCGCATCGGTTTTTCCGCTGCCACCGGCTCTCGCTTCTCTCCCCATGCTCCTCGATCTGCGCGGCAAGAAAGCCCTCGTCACGGGCATCGCCAACAACCGCTCGATCGCCTGGGGCATTGCCCAGCAGCTGTCGGCTGCCGGGGCCGAGCTGGGTGTCACGTACCTGCCGGATGAGAAGGGCCGCTTCGAAGGCAAGGTGCGCGAGCTCACCGCACCCCTGAACCCCAGCCTGTTCGAGCCCCTGAACGTGCAGGACCCGGCTCAGATCGAGGCGGTGTTCGAGCAGGTGAAGCAGCAGTGGGGCTCGATCGATGTGCTTGTGCACTGCCTGGCTTTTGCCGGCAAGGAGGAGCTGATCGGCAACTACTCCGACATCAGCCCTGAGGGTTTCGCCCGGGCTCTGGAGGTGAGTGCCTACTCCCTGGCCCCGCTGTGCCGCCATGCCAAACCCCTGTTCAGTGAGGGAGCCAGCGTGATCACGCTCAGCTACCTCGGCGCGGAGCGCGCCATCCCCAATTACAACGTGATGGGTGTGGCCAAGGCGGCCCTGGAGGCCTCGGTGCGCTATCTGGCTGCCGAGCTGGGTCCCGACAAGCAGGTGCGGGTGAATGCGATCAGCGCAGGCCCGATCCGCACCCTGGCCAGCTCCGCCATCGGCGGCATCCTCGACATGATCCACAACGTGGAGGAGAAGGCCCCCCTGCGCCGCACCGTGACGCAGGACGAAGTCGGCGCCACCGCCGCCTTCCTGGCCAGCCCCCTGGCCAGCGGTATCACCGGCCAGGTGCTCTATGTGGACGCCGGCTACTGCATCACCGGGATGTGAGGCCGCATCGGCATCACCGATCCCATCCAGTCGATCGTGGTGGAGTGGAGGTTGTAGAAGGCCGCCTCCACCTGCAGCAGGCCACTGCGCATCCGATCAGTGAGCAGCACGCTGGAATCCACCAGGTTGCGGGCCGCGTTGAGGGTGTGGTGACGGGAGGCCTGCTCCAGGTCTTCGCGGGCTCCCAGGTGGAACAGCTCCATCCGCAGTTGTCCCACCACCTGGGCCAGGCTCGGGGTGAGCGGCAGGCCTGGGTTCAGGGCCGCCTCCACCGCCCCGCAGCGTTCGTGGCCCAGCACCACGATCACGGGCACGTCCAGGTGCGCCACTGCGTATTCCAATGAGGCGATCGCCGCGGTGGTGGAGAGGGTGCCGGCGTTGCGCACCACGAACAGATCGCCGAAGCCGGTGTCGAACAGCAGCTCCACCGGCACGCGGGAATCGGCGCAGCCGAGCACGGCCGCAATCGGGTGCTGCCCCGTTTCCACCTCCAGCATCCGCTCCCGGCTGCTGTGGGGATGCAGCGACTCCCCGTTGAGAAAGCGCTGGTGCCCGCCGCGAAGGTCCGCGAGCACCGCTTCGGGGCAGTTGTTCATGGGGCGGGCGGGGGCATGCCGGCCATGACATGCCGGTGCGGATCTGACGGCGATTGTGCGCTGATCGGTGCCCCCGGTTTCGGCATGATTGCCACACTCCTGAGCCCTCGCCTGTGTCCGCCCCCCTGGACCCTGATCCCGTCGCCGCCGCTGGCCGCAGCGGCAGCGTCCATCGCGTCACCGGCGAGACCGACGTGCGCGTCAGCCTCAACCTCGACGGCAGCGGCCGCTGCAAGGCCGCTACGGGCGTGCCGTTTCTCGATCACATGCTCCATCAGATCGCCAGCCACGGCCTGGTGGACCTGGAGATCCATGCCGTGGGCGACACCCACATCGACGACCACCACACCAACGAAGACGTGGGCATCGCCGTGGGGCAGGCGCTGGCCCAGGCCCTGGGCGACCGGCGCGGCATCCACCGCTTCGGTCACTTCGTGGCGCCCCTGGATGAGGCCCTGGTGCAGGTGGCGCTGGATTGCTCCGGCCGGCCGCACCTCAGCTACAGCCTGCAGATTCCTGCCCAGAAGATCGGCAGCTACGACACCGAACTGGTGAAGGAGTTCTTCGTGGCCGTGGTCAACAACTCCGGCCTCACCCTCCACATCCGCCAGCTCGAGGGCGCCAATTCCCACCACATCGTCGAGGCCTGCTTCAAGGCCTTCGCCCGCGCCCTGCGGCTGGCGGTGGAGATCGACCCACGCCGCGCCGGGGCCGTGCCCAGCAGCAAGGGCGTGCTGGAGCGCGCCGGCGCCTGAGCGGCTGGTCAGCTCGCCGCGTCACCAGCGGTCTGGGCGGCCAGATAGGGGCGGATCCAACGCTGGCCCCGCTCCAGCCAGAAGCGATCGAACAGGGGCTCGAAGGCCGTGGCGATCCGCTCCATGGCGGCCTCCATGCGGGGCTTGCCGTAGACGAGGAACTGGGCGGTGGAGGCGGCGAAATAACGGCGCCGGGCCTCGGCGTCGTTGCGTTTGAAGGCTTCGCGGTAGAGGGCCTGGCCTTCGCCGATCATCCGGATCACGGCTGGCGAAAAGCTGACGCGGCTGCCATCCGGCAGGGTGATGCTGCGGTCGTTGATGAAGCCGATCACGGTCCGCATGCAGTCGCGGGTGCGGTCGGCGGACAGGGCTTCAGCGTCGCCGCGGCGGAAGCCCCACTGCAGGCAGCCATTGGTCACCTCCAGCACCCGCAGCAGAGCCAGCTTGTCGAGCTGCTCCGCTGGGAGAGCGGTGATGACGGCCATCTCGGCGCTGATCGCCGCTTGGAAACCCTCCGCGTCGGTGGAGAAGTACTCCTCCAGTTCCCGGATCCGGCCCAGGGCGTCCCAGTCGATTGCCCCCCAGGGGTGGAATCCGCTGCGGCAGGGGACTCGCTGCTCTGCTGCATGGCGCCGATGCCGTTGCGGGAATCATGGCCGCGACCGGCCGTCTGGCGCGGTCTCGCGTTGTCACACTCCATTACGGGATGATGGTGCCAGACAGCTCCACACCCCCGCGCCTCCCCGCCTCCCCATGACCATCGCCCCCAGTCGTGATTCCGGATCCCCCACAGGATCGGCTGCTGCCGAAACGGCCGCCGGCCGATCGGGAGCTGCCTACGACCGTGCCGACTGGGCCAGTTCCTTCCGCAATGTGCTCGGCGAACTGGATCAGGTGCCGCTGGTCGCCGCGCGCGGCACGATCCCGCCGGACCTGGCCGGCAGCCTCTATCGCAACGGGCCGGGCCGGCTGGAGCGCGGTGGCCACTGGCTGCACCATCCCTTTGATGGCGACGGCATGATCACCGCCCTGCGCTTCGGGGCGGGCCAGGCCGTGCTCACCAACCGCTATGTGCGCACCGAGGGCTGGCTGGAGGAGGAGGCCGCGGGCCGCTTTCTCTACCGCGGCGTCTTCGGTAGCCAGAAGCCCGGTGGCCTGCTGGCCAATGCCTTCGATCTGCGCATGAAGAACATCGCCAACACCCATGTGGTGCGGCTCGGCGATCAGCTGCTGGCCCTGTGGGAGGCCAGCTCCCCCCACGCCCTCGATCCGGACACACTCGAGACCCGAGGCCTCACGCTGCTGGATGGGGTGCTGGGCAAGGGTGAGGCCTTCAGTGCCCATCCCCGCTTCGATCCCGGGCACCACGGGGAGGCCCGCATGGTCACCTTCGGGGTCAAGGCCGGCCCGCGCAGCACGATCCGGTTGATGGAGTTCGCCGCCAGCGGCCCGCGCGCCGGCCAGCTGCTGGCTGACCGTCACGACAGCGTGGCCGGCTTCGCTTTCCTGCACGACTTCGCGATCACGCCGCGCTACGCCGTGTTCCTCCAGAACGCCGTGGCCTTCAACCCCCTCCCCTTCATGGCGGGCCTCAAGGGGGCGGCCCAGTGCCTGGCTTCCAAGCCCGGCGAGCAGGGCCACTTCCTGATCGTGCCGCGTCCTGGCGCTACGGCCGCTGGCGATTCCGCCGAAGCCACGGCGCCGATCGTGGTGCCGGCCCCAGAGGGCTTCGTGTTCCACCACCTCAATGCCTTCGAGGATGCCGCCACAGGCGAGCTGGTGGTGGATTCGATCTTCTACGACGACTTCCCCTCGATTGATCCGGGCGTGGATTTCCGCGCCGTGGACTTCGACACCCTCCCCGCTGGCCGCCTGGTGCGCACCCGCATCGATCTGGAGCACCGTACCGCCGCCAGCACCGTGCTGGAGGAGCGCTGCTGCGAGTTCGCCATGGTGAACCCCGAGCGCCAGGGCCTCGATGCCCGCTACGGCTGGACGGCGGTGGCCGAATGTGAGCGGGGCAACGCTCCGCTGCAGGCGATCGAGAAGCTTGATCTGCACACCGGCGAGCGCCGGGTCTGGAGTGCGGCGCCGCGGAGCTTCGTCAGTGAGCCGGTGATGGTACCGCGGCCTGCGACCGCGACCAGCGCCCCCCGCGCAGAAGACGACGGCTGGGTACTGAACCTGGTCTGGAACGGGGCCCGCTGTGCCAGCGATCTGGTGATCCTCCATGCCGCCGACCTGAGCGAGCAGGCCGTGCTGGAACTGCCGCTGGCGATTCCCTACGGATTGCACGGCAGCTGGGCACCCCTGGGTTAGGTCCAGGCCCCGAGGCTCAAACCATGTGGCTCAACGAATTCCGTGATCCCATTCAGGTGTCTTCGTGCAGTGGGGGGCGTTGGAAGGCATCGACCAGCTCCCGGGTCAATCGGGTGCGGTGGTACCGCATGTGACAGAGCTGTTCCTTGTAGATGCCGCCGTAGAACAGCAAGAGCCCGGCCGCGAACCCCATCAGCCCCACCTGCACCAAGGCCAGGTTGGGCTCTGGTCCAAAGGCGTAGACGATCACGAGCAGGAAGAGCAGCGCCAGCACGACGCCGCCCACGTACACCAGCACACTCGACCAGGTCTCGGCTAAACGGATGCGATCCATCACCGTTTTGTCGCACCAGCGGGTCAGGGCGGGATCGGGGGTGGCCTCCGGTTGCAGCAAGGGCTCGTCACTCCTGTTCCAGCTGCGGAAGTCGCTACCCCCAAGCACCACGATCCGCTTCAGCCAGGCAGGGAGCCGCCCAGCTGTCTGCCGCCCTGGCAGGAGCACATCACGCCGCCAGCGGCCAGGATCGACCGGCCGGCAGGAGGCGTCACAGTCGACCAGATAGGCATGCCAACGCTCCAGGTGATTCCGACAGAGCGGCACTCCCGGCGATGCCTCCGGCTCACCACAGACCACACAGCCAGGGGATCGGTCCGCAGTCATCAGGGTGTTGCCGCAGTGTGCTCATACTGCTCCGCCATGGCGGAATCAAACCGAGCCTTCAGGGTTTGGGACAGGGGGCGGGAAAGAGATCGGACTCGCAGGGGGCTGCGGTGACCAGGGCGGCGACGCCAGGATCAAGAGACGCTGGCTTCGGACATTTCACGAAAATGCCACTCGCCCCCTTGCTTTCGTCGCTGAAATTGCAGCCCTCGGGTGCGGTGATCTCATTGCCATCAAGCGATAGAACTCCTTTGTCATCCAATGTGAGATTGCCGTCAGAGCGGCGCAGCTGAATCTGCAGCCGTTCGGCGAAAGCATCGGCGGCGGTCTGACCGGTGAGATCGGTATTGCTGCGCAGTGGCGTCGAGAGCAGCTGCACCATGAAGGGAGCTCCGATACCGAGCAGGGTGGCGGCGATCAGAAGGGCGACAAGATTCATGTCCAGGCCTCAATCATCGAACTCCAGCTCAAGGTCTTCATCGCAGTCAACCTTCTTGCCCGGGCTTGGATCCTGATCGACGACTTTGTTCCTTTTTGTTTTGTGGTAGCCATCAGTATCAAATTTGCCTTTGCCGGTTTCGTTCCATTTAGATTTATTGGGACTTTCACTGAATGTCTTACCCACATAATTTGGCACCGTACATTCCTTGGAATCGGATTCGCCGTCCTCACCTCCGGAGCTGATCTGGGGCGGCTTGACCGAGGCATCTACTTTGGAGCAATCTTCATCGCTGATGTCGTGAACCCGCACATAAAGCTCGGCACTGCTAGAAACCGATTTCCCCGGGGGAGACTTGGTCGCCAATGCAATTTGTCCGACCTCTGAGGCTGAGCCTCGGAATACGTTCTGGCCATCGTATTCAAGTCGCTTTTTCTCATTATCACTTTGCCAATCACCATTCTTATCGTAAAGACTATAGCAGATATCAGCTTCTCTCTCGGTTTCGTCGTCGCCACCAGAGCCAAGTTCGCTACTCAGATACAAGGGCTGCCAGGCCACTGCAAAGGATTTGCCCTCTCCTGATTCACATTCCACGAAGTTGGAAACCTTGTTGACCTGTCCGCGAGGGACTGCATCAGCTTTTTTGGTGCAGCCGTCAGGAATGGTCAGCCCATCAAAATTGACCCTGCCTTCCTCTGCAGCCTGCTTTCGAACGGCAATCGCGTTGGATTCAGCCAGGGAGAAATTGCTCTTCTGTCGAGACGTCTCTGCGGGCAACAGGCCAGCCGCATCATGGGCGGCGCCATCAGACCCATGATCGCTGTCGCGACTAAAATGGCTGCCAGCTGGCCCATGGGCTTCCCCTTTGCGCTCTGCCTGATCTTTTACAGTGACCAGCCTATCGGCTTTCCTCTCCAATGAGAGATGAAAACGCGATGAATAGGGGATGAGGAGTTTCAGGAAGGCGCCGCAAGGCTGATTGCCGCGATGGCGGCTCAGATCGTGCTGGTCAGCACCCGCGGGCCGGTGGGTGCCGCGCCGAGGGGGTCGGCTTCCACACTGACGCTGAGGCTGCTGGCCTGGCTGGTGGGAAAGGGCGGGATCAGCATGGCCACATGGCCCTGGGCGGTGGGTTTGAAGGCGACGCAGCCCACCTGCCGGCCGTTCACGTTGGCCCAGAGCCGATAGACATGGTGGGGCGGCGGCGGCGGCAGATCATTGAGCATCAGGATGTTGTTGGTGGGGCTGCCGGTCACGAGCACCTCGCCGAACGCCTGGTCGCGGCCCTCCATCGCCCGCAGAGGCAGGCGCCGGCTGGCCGGCATGAGGGTGGCCGAAGGCGGCACCGTCAGCTGGAGCTGCGCCAGCTGCTGACGGGTCTGGTGCAGCTCCATGCCGAGGAACAGCAGCCCCAGGGAGAGCAGGCCAGGCACCAGCCACGACGGAGCGGCCACACGGCGGCTGACCTGGGGTTGCGGCGCCGGGCTCAGCAAGCGGCGACGCACGCCCTCTGGTGCCGGCTGCGTCGCCGGCAGAGCCAGGGGCAGCAGCTCGAGCGTCGTGCGGAAGTCCTCCAGCCGCTGGTGCAGCTCCGGTCGTTGCAGCAGCAACAGCGTCAGCTGCTCCCGTTCCTCTTCGTCCAGATCCCCCAGGGCATGGCCGGCCAGCAGGGCATCGACGGCGGCGTCCGGGTTGGTGGCCTCTGGGTTGGCGTCGTGCGGTGTCATGGTGTGCTCCGGAAATCAATCAGCAACTCCCGCAGGCGGATCAGGCCCTGGCGGGAACGGGTCTTGACGGTGCCCAGGGGCAGGTTCAGCCGCTGCCCGATCGCCGACTGGCTCAGGCCTTCGTAATACGCCAGCTCCAGCACCTGCCGTTGATTGGCGGGGATCGTCGCGAGGGCACGGCGCACCCGCTGGCTGAGGTCATCCGCCTCGGCGGACTCCTGGGGGCTGCGCACGGCCTGCGGGAACAGCTGCTCCGACCAGCGTTGCACCAGCTGCCAGCGATTGCTCCGCTGATTGAGGCGGTTGATCGCCATCGAGCGGGTGAGCAGCAGCAGGTAGGCCAGCACCGGCCCGCGGGAGGGCTCGTAGCGGTCCTGCTTCCAATAACGCAGGAAGACATCGTGGCAGAGGTCTTCCGCCTCCTGGTTCGAGCGGCACAACCGCAGCGCCAGGCGGAAGACGGGCCCGCCGTAGGCGTCGTAGAGCGCGCCGAGATCGGTGGGGCTCGGCGGATCGGACGCGAGCCCCTGCGCCAGGGGCCTGGCGGCAGCGACATTCGGTTGTTGAGGAGGGAATTCCACTGGGAAGTGGCCGATCAGGCTCTGTCAGCAGGCGCCATCAACAGACACCGTCTGATGGGGATACCGCTGAGCAGCCTGATCGGTTTGGCGGAACGGGCAGCGGCTGCAGCACTGCCGTGGGCGGGAATGGTGGCGTCCCAATCCGAAACCTCAGCCCACCGGTACCTCCTCTGCCCACCCTCACACCCCCAGTCCTCGTTCGTCATGACCTTGTTCTCTTCACCCGTGGCCCGCTCCTCTGCCCTGGCCCTGGTCGGCGCCACCCTGCTCTGGGGTGCGGCGCTCCATGCCGAATCCATGTCCAAACCGATGACCAAACCCATGCAGAAAGAGGCCGCCGGGATGACGGCCTCTGCCATGGCCAAGGGGAATTTCCGGATGGGGGAGAAACCTGTGAGCGGTGGTTTCTCGATCCACAGCGAAGGCGGCAAGCAGGTGCTCAAGCTCAGCAAGGACTTCAAGACCAGCGACACGGCCCCCGATCTGAAGATCGTCTTCAGCCCTTCCCCCACCCCCCTGGCCAGCAGCAAGGCCCCCGCTTACCCGCTCAAGCCCGGCAGCTACACGATCCTGGCGCCCCTGAAAACGAGCCAAGGGGGGCAGAGCTACACCATCCCCGCCTCGATCAATCTCAGCAAGCAGGGCTCGGTGCTGATCTGGTGCCAGAAGTTCAACGCCACCATGGCCTGGGCACCGCTGAAGTCCTGACTTACCGAACCTCGCCAGATGGATCAGCCCAGCAGAGCGCGCAGCTGGGGTTCCAGCAGGGTGAAGGCTCTTCCGCGGTGGCCGAGGCGGGCTTTCTCCGTCTTGGCCATCTCCGCGAAGGTCAGCCCGGCTTCCTCCACGAAAAAGACCGGGTCGTAACCGAAGCCACCGGATCCGCGCGGCGTCGCGAGGATCGTGCCCGGACAGATCCCCTCCACCTCCAGACGGATGGTGCCGCCGGGATCCGCCACCGCCAGGGCAGCGATGAACTCGGCCGCACGGCTGGCGACCGGGTCAGCCTTCTGGGCGGTGGCCAGCTCCTTCAGCAGGCGGTCGATCCGGGCGGAGTCTGTGGCGGCGTAGCGGGCCGAGTGCACGCCCGGAGCTCCGCCGAGGGCCTCCACGGCCAGGCCCGAATCGTCGGCGAGGGCCCAGGCGCCTGTGGCGCGGGCCACGGCGGTGGCTTTGAGGCGGGCGTTCTCAGCGAAGCTGCTGCCGGTTTCCTCCACCTCCAGGCCCTGCGGCTGGGGCCGGATCTCCAGGCCCAGCCCGTCGAGCAGATGGCTGAACTCACGCACCTTGCCGGCATTGCCGCTGGCGATCACCAGCACGGATGTTGGGGAGGAAGAGGCGGCCATCGGTGGTGCAGCGGTTGGAGAGCGACCCGGCTTAGATCCCCTCGGCGAGCTGCCGCGCCCAGTGCAGCACGGCGTCTACCCGGTCCTGGCTCGGGGCTTCGCAGTAGAGGCGCAGCAGCGGTTCGGTGCCCGAAAACCGCAGCATCAGCCAGTGGCTGGGGCCGAGGCGCAGCTTGACGCCATCGGTGGTGATCACCTCCTGCACCGCGGCGCCGGCCACCTCCGCCGGCGGGGTGTCCGCCAGGAAGGCCTCCAGACGGCTGCGAGTCGCCATGTCCGGCAGGCGCAGATCAAGGCGGTCGTAGGCCGCGGCGCCGCCGCAGCGCTGCTGCAGGGCGTCGATGCGGGCCCCCAGGGGAAGGCCGCCCTCCACCAGGGCCTCGATCAGCAACAGGGCCGCGAACAGGGCATCCCGCTCCGGCAGGTGCATGCCAAATCCCACTCCACCCGATTCCTCACCGCCCACCAGCACCCTGCCGCTGAGCATCTCGGCGGCGATGTACTTGAAGCCCACGGCCTTCTCCATCACGGGGCGGCCCAGGTCTTCGGCCACCTGCTGCATCAGGTCCGAGCCGCTCACGGTCTTGATCACCGTGCCCGGCAACTGGCGGGCACGGGCCAGGTGGTCGATGAACAGGGGCATCAGCAGCTGGGTGCTGCAGAAGCGGCCGTGTTCATCGACTGCGGCGATGCGGTCGCCGTCACCGTCGAAGACGATGCCCACCGCCGGCCGGCCCGCCAGGGTGGAGGCGCGCACCTCGGCGACCAGCTCGCCCAGATAGGGGGCCAACGGCTCGGGTGGGTTGCCGCCGAACAGGGGATCCCGATGCGAGCGGATCTCGCGGAGGTGGTCTGCAGCGGCAGCTTCCGGCAGCAGGCGGGGCAGGCCTCCGGCCGCTGAGCCGTGCATCGGGTCGACGATCACCTGCAGCCCCAGCCGCTCCAGGCCGGCGCTCAGCTCAGCCGTGTCCACCTTCGCCCGCAGGCCCGCCAGGTAGCTCCCCATGGCATCGAAGCGCAGGGTGGCCCCGGGGATCGGCACGGTGATGCCGCCCGCCGCCAGCCGCTGCTCCACCCGCTTGGTGAAGCTGCCTTCCACTGATCCGCCGAAGGGGCCCTTGATCTTCAGACCCAGCCATTCGGGAGGGTTGTGGCTGGCGGTGATCACCAGGGCCCCGAGGGCGCCGCGCTCCACCACGGCCCAGCTGGCGGCGGGGGTGGGGATGGCGCTGTCCGCCAGCACCGGCACCAGGTCGGCGCCGCGCACCGCCGCTGCGATCGCCTCGGCCAGTTCGGGGGCCAGGAAACGGCGGTCGTAGCCGATCACCACCTCGCGGCTGCTGAGGCCTTCGGGCGCGGCATGCTCCAGTTCGCGCGCCGCGGCGGCCGCCACCGGCAGCAGGCGCTCCACGGTGATGTCCACCCCGAGGATGCCGCGCCAGCCATCGGTGCCGAAGACGATCGGGCTGGCCTCCAGGGGCAGGGGAGCAGAGGCCATGGGGGCGAAATCAAGGCGGCGCTGCCCTGGTCGTAGCAGCTCCCCTGCCTGCTGGTGCCTCCCCGGGTGCCGGCCGGTGGGCAGGCCACCGCCTCCCTAGCCTGCGGCGATGGCCCAGCCGACTGGATCCGCTCCGATCACTGACGCTCCCCTCACTGACCGATTGCTGCGGGGCTGGCTGCGCTGCCGGCGGCGGGCCTGGCTCGATCGCCATGGCCCGCCGCAAGAGCGCCTCTGGAGCGCCCATCGGGCCCTGGCCCTGCAGGACCAGCTGCGCAGTTTCCAGAGCCTGCTGCCCAGCCGGCCCGGCCACGGTGAGGCGGCC
>NZ_JAYGID010000100.1:0-56850 GCF_034931685.1 Synechococcus sp. CCY9202 | reverse complement strand
AGTTCCGGCACTGGTAGCGCTTGTGGCGCCGGCCATGGATGATCCCATGCTCCTGAGTGTGACAACGTGGGCAACGAAAGCCATCTGGCCAGCGCGCTTGCTCAAGGGCGGCCTCACACTTCTCCTCGGTGCCGTAGAGCTCGATGAACTGAGGCAGAGAAAGACTCGGCTGGAACTGGATCCGATTCATGGCCATAGCGATCCTGACCGGTACATGCGTATTAGTCTAGGTGCTGGAAGGGCGCTGACGGAGCTTGCTACCTAATCAAGAGGCACCTTGAAAGTCGCCCCTTCCAAGGATGAGAGTCCAAGCCGGGCCCAGACGATGCAATGAGCGCTCCTTGCAGGGTTCCGCCGGTCTCGAATGTTTCGAGGTGCCCGTTAAAGAAGCCACGCACGCCTACCCAGAGCACAGCCCGAGATGAGTAGAAGTACTCAGCAGATCCGCGAGATTTTCCTACCCGATCTCTCACGGATCTGCGGCCGAATGAGGATACGACAACCAAGCATGTTGCGGTTTACGCGATCCCGCTGACAAGGTGATCGCGCTGACCTTGGATGGCTGTGGTGGCCGTTGCAGTCCTTCCTTCCGTCGGCGGCAGGAGTGGGCCCATCGCCGCCGGAGATTTCAGGATCGACATCCGCATGACCAGCACCCTTGCGAAACCCGCAACCCAGAACGCCGGCAGCCACAGCCGCCAGCATGCCGATGGCGAAGGCAGCGTGCAGGTCCATCAGGACCCAGGCATGCGCATTGAAGAAGGAGCCCTGGTGATTGCCGTCTACGGCAAGGGAGGCATCGGCAAATCCACCACGTCCTCCAATCTGTCGGCCGCCTTTTCGAAGCTGGGCAAACGCGTGCTGCAGATCGGCTGCGATCCCAAGCACGACAGCACCTTCACGCTCACCAAGCAGATGGTGCCCACGGTGATCGATATTCTCGAAACGGTGGATTTCCATACTGAGGAACTCCAGCCGAACGACTTTGTTTTTGAAGGTTATAACGGCGTCATGTGCGTCGAGTCGGGTGGTCCACCCGCCGGCACCGGCTGTGGTGGTTATGTGACCGGGCAGACCGTGAAACTGCTCAAGGAGCATCACCTGCTTGAAGACACCGATGTAGTGATCTTCGATGTGCTGGGCGACGTGGTCTGCGGTGGCTTTGCGGCCCCGCTGCAGCACGCCCACTACTGCCTGATCGTGACCGCCAACGATTTTGATTCCATCTTTGCGATGAATCGGATCATTGCCGCCATTCAGGCCAAGGCGAAGAACTACAAGGTTCGACTGGGCGGCGTGGTAGCCAACCGCAGCAAGGACACCGACCAGATCGATCGCTTCAATGATCGCGTCGGCATGCGCACCATGGCTCACTTTCCTGATCTCGACGCGATCCGTCGCTCCCGCTTGAAAAAGTGCACCATTTTTGAGATGGAAGCCACCCCCGAGGTGGAAGCCGTTCAGCAGGAATATCTCAACCTCGCCCAACGGATGCTCGACAATGTCGAGCCTTTGGAGGCTGAGTCGCTCAAGGATCGCGAGATCTTCGATCTGCTCGGCTTCGACTGACGTTCGTCGTCCATTGCGGTCAACCACCGCCATCTTCAGCAGATGGCGGTGGTTGATGTCATCCGGATGTCAACAGTGGATGGCCATCAATATTGAACAGACACTGATTCCGGCCGAGACTTTACTCTAGCAAGGCATTGATTCTAGCCATTGATTTGTGCTGATTGGATCTTCAATCCGGACAGATCTTGATTCCTTCCGTTGAAAGGAGGAATCGTGCTAGGCCTGCGCAGGATTGAGCAGGCCGCTAATCAGGCCTCAGCCCAGACCCACCAGGTCCATCGAATACTCCCACATCTTCTGGGCAGTGACTGGATTGCTGGCCTTGTAGGAGAGTTCCTGGCTGAACTGCTTGCCACCACGCTTCTGGCGATTGCCCCAGCTCCAGTGCACTCCCGAAACGGCGAATTCGGGTTCCGCCACCACCTGTGCCACCCGGTCACCGGCCAACTGCTGACTCACGTAGCCACCGGTGATGTTCTTCTGGAACCAGGGGAAGATCTTCTGAAACAGCTTCGGTGTATTGCGGAACAGGGGTGTGTCAGCGACGCAGCCCGGGTAGAGAGAGCTGAACACGATTCCCGTGGAGGCATTGAGGCGGCGGTGCAGCTCCTGGGTGGTGATCATGTTGCAGAGCTTGCTGTCTTTATAGGCCTTGCCCGGCTTGAAGGGCTTGCCGCTGGCCATACTGATCGGAGCCTTGAAGCCGAGTTCGAAGCCGGAGAGGTCGCCCAGATCGGCAGGGGCGGGGATCGGGATCTTGCCACCCAACTCCTTGGAGTTGGCGGTGACGGTGCCCAGCACCACCACCCGGCGGGAGGGATGGGTGGAGCGCTGCAGATCCTCAAGCAGCAACTGAATCAACAGAAAATGACCAAGATGGTTGGTGGCCATCGAGAGCTCATAACCCTGAGGTGAGCGTTCGGGCTCTTTCAGACGCGGCTTGTAAACAGCCGCATTGATCACCAGGGCATCCAGCGGTTGCTCCAGAGATGCCACCAGCGCCTCAACGCCGACCCGCACACTCTCGAGATCGCCCAGATCAATGCGCAGATGGTGGAGCCGGTCGGCGGGAATGCCGAGGGAGTCGCTGGCGGCAGCGGCCCGAACGGGGTCGCGATTGGCTGTCACCACGGTCCAGCCTCGATCAACGAGGGCCTTGACGGCGTTGAGACCGACCCCCGAGGTCGTACCGGTGATCAGGACCGTTCCGGGGGCGGCGGCGGGTAGGGCCATCATGCGGGCGAGCAGGCGCCTGACAACCTAAGGAACCGGGCTGACGGCAGGCTTGGTGCCGGAAGGCTGCTCAACAGAAGGAAACGCGGCGGGGGACTGCCAGACGATCCGCAGGCGATTGGGAGCAATCCACTGATCCTGCTCCCGGATGAGGCGCTGCTCTCCGTCGACGCTGAAGAGTTGATCGAAACGTTCGCGAGCCCGGTGAAGTTTGGCTTTCTCGATATCAAGAACAGCGGCCAGTTCACCCTGGCGTTCCATGCGGTCCTGATAGGCCGCGGCCAGACGCACCAAGCTGACTCCGACCACCGACACCAGACCGATTTTCACCACCAGACCGATGACACTGCAGAGCGACTCCTTCTGCTCCTCACTCAGGCTGGGGGCCGGTAATGCGGTGACGCTTGCAATGACCGGGCTGGCAAGCCCACTTGGATCAGGATCGACGGCCCGCAACGGACGGGCTTGCGTGAGCGCTCGTCCAACGGGGCTGGACCGGCGATCGCCTGAGCCAGCCCGGACTGTGCCACGGGACTCAGCACGCCGCTGCGGCGGGGAAGAACGGGAACGACGGGGGGCAGGCACGGGCATCGGGCCCTCAGGGCCGCTGTCGAACTGACTTGCTTTTAGCAGGCGGAGGAAAGGATGCCAATCCCCCACCCAGATTCAGCGCCGAATCAGGCCTTGTACAGGCTGAAGCAAAGACGGACGGCCAGGACGCCGGCGTGGGCGGCCACCACCAAAGCGATCAGGATTTCGGCCTGGTTCAGGGTTGAAACCATGGTTGGGGGAGCATGAACGGAATCGGCACCATTCTTTGCCGCCGGCTCGCTACGGTCCAGCCTTCTTCGCCGCGCTGTCACAGCTCTTGATGGCCACCCCACCCGCCTCCGAAGACTGGCTCGTGCGGATTCCGGCCGAAAGCCTCCGCCGCCTCGACCTCAGCCCCCTGGAACCGTGGCGCCGGCTCAGCCCGGCCGAGCTGCTGGCCGGCACAGGCAAGCTCCGCCTCTCCTACGAATGGCCCCGCGCCGACGATGACCCCCGGGAACTCTCGGAAATCCCTGAGTTACGTCTCTGGAGCCTTCGCGCCGATGCCCTCTGCCCCTGGCTGACGCTGCTGCTGGACCGCAGGGACGGCGACCTGATCCGCCACGTGGCGATGCTGCTGCCCCATGGCTTCAGCCGCAACGAGGGGCTCCGCTTCGCGCCGGAAAGCCTCGATCTGTGGATCACCCATCGCCTCTTTCTGCTGGACGACTGGGCCGGTGCCGCCGGCCTGCACTGCCGTCAGAGCCTGAGCCAGATGGCCGCCGTGCTCGGCTTCGAGCTGGATCCAGGCTTCTGGCAGTCTCTCCCCTCCCCCCCGATGGGTGAGAACTGAGGCCGTTGGGCCCGATTCAGCCGGCCAGCAGCAGCATCACGGCGCGGCGGCTGCTGTCGATCGCCAGCAGCAGGGCCAGGCCACGCAGCATCCAGGCCAGAGAGCTCTCGCTGAAACGATTCAACTGGCCCGCCGACCACTGGGCCGCCAGGGCTGCCGTTCCCCCCAGCAGCACGGCAAGAACAAGCTGGCCGCGGCCGTCCTGCAGGAACGCCACCGAGGCCGCACTGGACGACACCAGCACTCCCAGGGTGCTGAACCGGATCGCCAGACGGATCGGCACCTGCAGAGCTTTCACCATCAGCGGCACCATGATCAGGCCGCCCCCCACACCCAGCAGGCCACCGGCCAGACCGGCGACGCCACCCACCGAGGTCAGGCCGGCCAGAGGCAGAGGTCGAGAGTCATGGGTTGCTGATGCCTCCTTCGGCTCGATCGTGATCGCCAGCAGCAGATACATCAGCGCCTGAAGGCCGAGCAGCATCCAGCCCTCCAGGCCCTGACCCAGACGGCTGAACAGGGCCGCGCTGATGGCAGCGCCGGCGGCAATGGCGACGCCACCGCTGCGGGGCAGCTGATCGCTGCGCAGATGGGTCCATGTGCCAGCCAGGGTGGTGGGAACGATCGCCAGGCTGCTGGTGGCCAGAGCCTGATGGGGCTCAAGGCCGATCAGCAGCAGAATCGGAGAAAAGATCAGCCCACCACCGATGCCCAGAAGGCCGGAGAGCAGCCCGGCCAGCAGGCCCAGGGGCACCAGCGCCAGCAGGGTCCAGGACATCGGCGCGGCAACCTGAGGCGATGGACGGGTCCCAGCATCCTGTACGGGACGGCAGCACAGCACAGGTCTGGCGCCTGCTGCCGGATTCGGCGCTCACCGGAACCTGGCAGATGGCGATCGATGAGTGGATGCTCGATCAGGGCCAACCGGCCCTGCGTCTCTACCGGTGGAGCCGCCCCACCCTGTCGCTGGGCTACCACCAGCGGCGTCTGCCGCCCCACTGGCTGGCCCTGGCGGCGGACGGCCTGATCGACCTGGTCCGCAGACCCACTGGCGGCCGGGCGGTGCTGCACGGCTGCGGCGATCTCACCTACGCCCTGATCTGGCCCGATCCCCCTGGCCAGCGCCTGGAGGCCTACCGCCTGGCCTGCCGCTGGCTGCAGCACGCCTTCGCCGCCCTGGGGCTGCCGCTCCAGTTCGGCAACGAGCCAAGCGGCTCCCAGGGGGCCCATGCACCGAACTGCTTTGCCAGCGCCACCGCGGCGGATCTGGTGGACGCCGCTGGATTCAAGCGGATCGGCAGCGCCCAGCTCTGGCGCCGCGGCCAGCTGCTGCAACACGGCGCCATCCTGGTGACGCCGGAGCCGGAGCTGTGGCGGCAGATCTTCGGGGAACCTCCGCCGCCGCCGCCGGCAGGACGACTCAGCAGCACCCTGGGAGTGGAGGATCCCCACCATCCGCTCCGGCAACAACTGCTGACCGCGGCCCGGTCGGCCCTGCCGGGCGCTCCGGTCGTGCTGCAACCCCAGCCGCTCAGCGACACCGAATGGAACGCTGTGGAGGGGCGGCTGCAGCGCTACAGGGAAGGGCTGACGCTCACTTCCCCGGAAGCCACCATTGAGCGCGCCACCTGACCGAGGGCCAGACCGAGGGGATAGGTGCCCTGGCGCCGCGCCAGCTCGAGCATGGGTGCCGGCAGCTTCACACCCAACCGCCCCAGCACAGCCTCACTCAGTTCGGGGCGCTCCAGGGTGCCGCTGGGCAGCCCGGCGGGACTCAGCACCAGCAGACGGGACTCTGGACCATCCTCCAGGCGCAGGGCCGCCTGCCACAACGCATCACCCTCACCGATCGAGGGCAACGAAGCCAGCGGTTTGAGGTGATCGGCGATGCGCTCGGTGTCCCAGCGCTGAACCGGCAGGGCCTGCAGGGGGTCGTCATCGATCACACCGCACCAACGGCCCCGATCGCACACCAGCACCCAGTCGCTCGGACCCTTGTCCTGGCTGAGGCGTAGCTGGCTGAGCTGGCGCAGGCTGTCGGACGACTCCAGCACCCGGAAGCGGCGCTGGGCCGCATCCCTCACCCGCAGATCCTTGAGCGCCTGCTGCAGAGCCAGCATCTGGCGCTGGTTGCGGGCAGCTCCCAGACCAAACCAGCCGAGCAGAATCAGCCAGGCACCGGAGATGCCACCGCCACGCAGCAACAGCACGGTGCCCAGACCCACGGCGAGGAAAGAGAGGAAACGGCCGGAGGCCATCGCCACCTCCACACCGCGGCGCTGGCTGCCCGTGACCTGCCAGACCAGGGCCTTGAGGATCAGGCCACCATCCAGGGGCAGACCGGGCAGCAGGTTGAACAAAGCCAGCACCAGGTTGAGGATCCCGAGCTCCTGGACCATCTCGCCGAGCAGGGGGGCGAGATGGGCTGCTCCGTGCTGAAGGGAGAGCAAGGTGACGCCCAGGACCAGGCTGACGGCCGGGCCCGCCGCCGCCACCAGCAGGGCACCGCGGGCTGTGGAACACTCCCGCTCCACGCTGGCCACTCCGCCAAGCAGGAACAGGGTGATCGCGTTCACCCGCACCCCCTGATTGAGGGCCACCAGGGCATGTCCCAGCTCGTGCAGCAGCACCGAGACGAACAGCAGCACGGCCGTGAGCAGGCCCACGGACCAGGTGGCAAAGCTTCCCCCCGTCTCGCCGGAGGCCATGGCGTAGTGCTGCTGGAACGCCACCGTGGCCACCATCAGAATCACAAACCAGCTGGGGTGGATCCGCAGCGGAATGCCGCGGATCCGCAGGATTTGCCAGCCGTTGCTCAAGCCTTCACCCACAGCCGCCGCGTTCAAGAGCCTCAGGCCGGACCCAAGGAAGATTGGTTCCAATCCTAGAAAGGCTCCTGCACCGCCCGCCCCGGATGGCCCGCCCCCAGCTCAAGATCTGCGGCCTGCGGCAGCCGGACCAGGCCTCGGCCGTGGCGGCCCTGGGCGTCGATGCGATCGGCGTGATCGCCGTGGAGCGTTCACCCCGGTTTCTGGCGGCCGAGCGACGTCCGGCGCTGTTCGCTGCCATGCAGACCGCCAACCCGCTCTGCCGCGGCGTGCTGGTGGTGGCCGATCCGGGCGACGACCGTCTGGCGGAACTGGGTGAGGGCGGTCACCGCGTGGTGCAACTGCACGGCAGTGAATCGGTGGCTCGCTGCCGCGACCTGCGGCAGCGGCTGGGCGCGGGGGTTCAGCTCTGGAAAGCCCTGCGGATCGGTTCGGCAGACGACCTGGTGAAAGCGCAGGCCTACACCGAGGTGGTGGACGCGCTGCTGCTCGATGCCTGGGTGGAAGGACAGCTGGGCGGCACGGGCCGCGCCATCCCGCTGCAGTGGCTTCAGGAGTTCCGCCCCTCCCTGCCCTGGTGGTTGGCCGGGGGCATCGGGCCGGAGACCGTCGGCGCGGTGCTGGAGACGCTCAGCCCCGATGGCCTCGACGCCTCCAGCCGCGTGGAACGCAGCCCCGGAGACAAGGATCTCGCCCGGGTGGCGGCCCTGGTGCGGCTGGTGAAGGGCGAGGGGACCAGGCCAGCCAGCGCCAGGACTGCCGCACCGATCGGCTGACGAATCGCCGCCGCGGCGGCAGGATCAGGACTCCCGCCGGTTGCCGCCGCCCGTGCCGATCCCCCTCTCTTCCGCGTCTCAGGCCCGCCCTGCCAGGGCCATGGGCCTGTGGCAGCCTGCCCGCATGCGTCAGCTTGCTGGCCTGATCCTGGCCACCGCCCTGCCCCTGGGCGGCCCGGCGGCGCTGAAAGCCCAGGATCTGGTCGGCTGCCAGCTGATTGAGGGCGCCCTGCAGTGCGTGCCGGGAGTAACGGGAACACCGCAACAGCAGATCCGGATCCTGCGGGGCGAGATCGGGGCTGACCAGCAGCTGGAGGGGGCGGTGGAGCAGCAGATCGATGGGCTGCGACGGCTGGAGCTCCAGGGAGAGGCTCGGGTGGGCTCGCTGCTGCAGGCCACGATCGTGGCCGATGGCCAAGCGGCCCTCGCCGCCAGCCAGTACCACTGGTACCGACTGGCGCCAGGCCGCAACCACTGGGAGCTGATTGCTGAAGCTTCAGGCCCCAGCTACCAGCCCACCACCAACGATCTGGCCTATGAGGTGATGGTGGTGGTGGTGAGCGAGACACCGAACGGAACCAGGCGCCTGGCCTCAGCACCCGTGGGACCGATCGGCGTGGCCAGACCCTCAATCACCCCCTGAACTAGCCAGCAGATCCATGATTAAGGCTCAGTGATCCGTTCCGTTGAGACGGTGGTCTTGGTCTGCTGGGGGACGTGGATCCTGCTCAGCCGAGACCCTGTTCCACATCCGTCCCGTTGACAACCCAAGCCCATTTCAGGTGGACAGAACGGCTTCCTGCTGTTTCACGAGTTCGAAGAACTCCTGCTTGAGACTGGGATCGAGGCGGAAATCGCCACGCACCACGGAATTGACCATGCTGGTCTGGGGTTCCTTGACGCCGCGCCATTTCATGCAGTAGTGCTGAGCCTTCACCAGAATCGCCAATCCCTGGGGCTCACAGAGCCGCTCAATCTCATCGGCCAGAATCATCACGGCCTCTTCCTGGATATGGGGACGGGAGAAGACCCAGTCGGCGACACGAGAGAATTTGGAAAGCCCGATCACGCGGTCACCCGGCTTGATTCCAATCCAGCAGTTGCCGAGAATCGGCACGAGGTGGTGCGAACAGGCCGAACGCACGGAAATTGGCCCAACCGTATAAATTTCATCCAGCTTCTTCACATTGGGGAAACTGGCAATCTTGGGCTGCTCGTGATAGCGCCCTTTGAAGACTTCGTGAAGATACATACGGGCGACCCGCTCGGCTGTCTCTTCGGTGTTGTGATCATTTTCGATGTCAATCACCAGACTGCGCAGCAGATCGCGCACCTTGCCTGCCACCTCAATCTCGAGCTGGTCAAGTTCACCCTCGCCGAGATAGGCGGAGATGTTGTCGTTGGCGAGGAAGGAGACACCAGCTTCCCGCAGCCGCTCACGGATACGGTGGCTCGCCGGCAGGGGAGCAGCCTCAGGCGTCGCCATGGCACCGGTTGAAAAGCGGGAGGGGAGGGTGGAGGTCATGAAAGAGGGTTAGAGAGCGCCGGCGGCCGGCATGAGCGTGAGGTCTTCAACCACCTGGGTGGCGGGTTGTTGAGCCAGAAACAGCAGTGCATCGGCCGCTTGCTCGGGATCAAGCATGGCACGCCGGTCAAAGTCACTGTGGACGGTTTCGCTATCCCAAAGGCTTGAATTGACTGCACCCAGAGTGAGCGTGCTCACTCGAATCCCGTGGGTGCGTTCCTCGACAGCCAGACAACGGCTGAACGAAACCAGTGCCGCCTTGCTGGCGCAGTAGGCGCCCCAGTCCGGGAAGGCCTGATGGGCGGCATGGCTGCTCACATTGATGATGTGACCACGGCCGGCGGCACGCAGGTGCGGCAGAACGGCCTGACACACCTGAAAAACGCTGGTGACGTTGAGCTGAAACAGCCACTGCCACTGCGACAGAGGCATCGAGGCCAGGGCGCCGGTGTAGGCGACGCCGGCATTGTTGATCACCAGCTGTGGCAGAAGGCCCCGGCTGCAGAGCTGATCCAGCCCGACGGGGATGGCTGCGGCATCCGCCAGGTCGATGGCGGCCACCTCAACGGTTCGACCCAGGGGACGGAGTTCATCGGCCAGGGTCTCAAGGTCCGGCAGGGAGCGCGCCAGCAGGAGCAGGTCATAGCCGTTGGCCGCCAGCTTGCGGGCGGCCGCTGCGCCGATCCCTCTGGAGGCACCCGTGATCAGAGCAGCAACCAAGGTGCTCGCGCGTTCCTTCAGACCCTAAACAGGAGCGACGGCCTCTGGGGTAGGGGAAGCCGCCTCATACCGGCCCATGGCCCGGTACTTGGCGTAGCGCTGCTCCAGCAGGTCGTGCTCAGACAGGCTGGACAGCTCCTCGAGCGACTCCAGCAGGGCGCCCTTGAGCGTGGCGGCAGCCTGCAGCGGTGCCCAGTGATTCCCACCCGAGGGCTCCTGCAGCACCCGATCGATGATGTCAAGCCGCAGCAGATCGGGCCCCGTGATCTTGAGGGCCTCGGCCGCTGCCGGTGCCTTGGCGGCATCGCGCCAGAGAATCGAGGCACAGGCCTCGGGACTGGCCACCGTGTAGACGCTGTGCTCGAACATCAGCAGCCGATCCGCCACCCCGATGCCCAGGGCTCCACCGGAGCCGCCCTCACCAATCACGGTGGCCACGATCGGCACCCGCAGGCGGAACATCTCGCGCAGGTTGACCGCAATCGCCTCGCCCTGCCCCTGCTCCTCGGCCAGCACGCCGGCATAGGCCCCGGGCGTGTCGATGAAACAGAGGATCGGCAGCCGGAAGCGATCGGCGTGCTCCATCAGCCGCATCGCCTTGCGATAGCCACCCGGCGAGGCCATGCCGAAGTTGCGAGCCACGTTCTCCTTGGTGTCACGCCCCTTCTGATGGCCGATCAACAGCACGGCCCGATCGCCGATACGGCCCACCCCGCCCACCAGGGCCTTGTCGTCGGAGCCCCGCCGATCGCCATGGAGCTCAATCCACTCGTCGGTGATCAGCTGGATGTAATCGAGGCTGCTGGGCCGCTGGGGATGGCGCGCCACCTGAATCTTCTGGGCCGGAGTGAGCGCCAGAAAGATCTCCTCGCGGCGACGGGTGGCCAGGGTTTCCAGCTGCAGGAGCTGCTGGCTCACATCCACCTCGGAATCCCGCGCCAACTGGCGAATCTGGTCGATCTGTTCCTCGAGCTCCACCAGGGGTTTTTCGAAGTCCAGCAGGGCGCGGCGGGCCATGGCGATCGGAAAGGAGGAGAAGGAATTCAGGCCGAAGCCAGGGCGGGGGCGGCGGCGGGGTCAGCGGATTCGGGGGCCTGATCCGAGTCCAAGGCGAGGGCTGAAAAGCCATGGCGGAGGGAAGCAGCGCCAATCAGGTCCATGGCCTCGAGGGTGATGTTGTTGCGACCCCAGCTGAAGTTCGTATGGATGTCTTCGAAATCGAGCAGCATCGCCTCAGCGAAACAGGCGAACATCTGACGCTGAGGTCTGGCCATCTCCGCCACTTCCATCATCTGCCAACCGATGTCCTGCCAGAACTCGACGATGCCCCCCTTGAGCACATGCACCCCCTCAGCCGCCGCGCGACTGTCGAGGTTCTTGGGGTAGCCGCCATCGATCATCAGGCAGGGCTTGCGCAGCGTTGCCGTATCGATCTGCAGGCTCTGGGGCAGGCTCGCCACCCACACCACCACGTCGGCTTCGCTCAGGGCCTGATCCAACGGCAGAATCCGGCCGCTGCCGAGGCTCTCCTGGAGGTCCACCAATGGCTGGGGCCGTCGTGCCACCAGCAGCAAGTCACCCACGCCGCGTCGCTGCAACCAGCGGCAGACCGCACTGCCGATGTCGCCACTGGCACCCACCACCGCCACCTTGGCCGTGGCCAGATCCATGCCCAGCCGGGGAGCGTTGATCTCCACCTGCCGGCAGATCACCCAGGCCGTATGGGTGTTGCCGGTGGTGAAGCGCTGCCAATCCAGCTGCACCGCACTGACCCGCTCTTCGCGCAGAAGATTGAGATCTTCGAAAATGATTGATGTGAAGCCTCCCAGGGCCGTGATGTCAATCCCACTTTTCTGGGCCAGTTCCATGGCCTTGAGCACCTTCCGCTTCGCCGTTTTGAAGCGCCGCAGCATTTCCGGAACGAACACCGAATCGATGTAGGCGCCTCGGATGGTCTTGCCGGTGGCACTGGTGACCGTCACCTCCTCCACCAGCTGAGGAGGAGCGGCGCACCACATGTCGAGGTCGCCATCGGCGTACTCGTCGTAGCCCAGGGACCTGGCCTTGATTCTGGCCTCCTCAAAACTGGTGGAGTGACCGATCAGGCCGAACATCAGGTCTTCCGTCGCTACTAGGACAAAGGCGCGCCCCCTGGACGCGCGCCACATCTTGCCATGGGCATTCTCAGGCCCTGCGCCTTGGCCAGGCCTCAGCCCACCAGGGCAGCGGCAGCAAGCTTGGCGATCTCACGGCCGGTGAAGCCGATATCCATCAGGGCCTCCTGGTACGAGCTGAGGAAATCGGCCATCAGATCTTCCTTTTCCATCTGCAGAACGGCAGCATCCCCAGCCACCTGTTCGAGCATCTTGCGCACCAGGGGCAGATTTTCGCGGTTGGCCTGCTCCAGCTCCTGACGGGAGGCTTCAAGATTGGCCTTGAGCCACTCCTGACCGTAGTTGAGGTGGGTGTACTCGTCTTTGACCACACCTTCGGTGATTTTGCGCGCGAACGGATCGGCCACCGGGATATAGATGTGATAGGCCGAGATCGCAAAGGCTTCGATCAGGATGGCCTGAATCAGCAGACAGGTGACCACCTTGCCTTCGGCCAGTGCCGCCTGGAAGTTGCCATGCAGCGGCGCAAAGAACTCCTTGGCGAAGGGCATGTCAGCCGTCACACCGAGATTGTTGGCACAGGCCGTGAAGCCCTTCATGTGCTTCAGCTCCATCCGGGCCAGGCGGGACAACTCCTCGGCCTGATCGGGCAACAGGCTGCCGAGCGAAATGTAGTTGTCGTGGGCTTCCTGCTCACCCTCAATCACAATCGCATTGATGCGGCTGTAGGCATCTTTGTAACTGGAACTCTGGAAATCGGGCAGCCCCCCCTCGGCCACCGTTGTGGGCGCCAGGTCGGGCGCAGCAGACTCAACGGCACTGGGGAGTGGGGACATGGCGACCTCGCTTTCAACTTAGGGATGCTGGCCTGGACTGTAGTCACCCCCTGGGCTTCCGGGGGGCCAGTCACTGGCCAGCAGCGCCTCGAAGCGGCTCCGCCAGCCGGCCACCAGTCGCTCGAACAGCTCCTGGCCCAGCTCGCCGCTGGCCTCACCCGGATCGCCGATCACGCCGGACCGGCTCAGATCACGGCTGAGCCAGGCGGAAGGGGCGGCCCCTTCCAGGCTCCAGCCCGTGGGAGGCGCCTGGGACGGCAGACCATCAGCAGGCGGCAGCGGCCCCACCAGGGAGGGGGCCAGATGCAGCATCAGGCTGGTTTCGGCCAGGGCGGCATGCAGCCCCTGGGACCGTTCCGGCTCCGGGATCAGGTCAGCGATGCCTTCCGGCCCGCTCCAGAGGAAGCAGGGCAACACCGCCAGGGCCGGATGGGCGGCCCGCAGCTGCCGGGCCGCCACCTGCAGCAGGGCGATCTGACCGCCATGGCCGTTGAACAGCACCAGCCGGCGGAAGCCCGCCGCCGCCAGATCGCGGCCCACGGCCTGGACCATGGCGATCAGGGTTTCCGCATCGAGGCTGAGGGTGCCGGCAAAGCCCTGATGCTCCGGCGAGAAGCCGATCGCCTGCACCGGTAACCGCCACAGGGGCCAGGCGGGCTCGTCAGGGCCTTGACGGGCCCAACCCTCCAGCACCGCCTCCAGCACCTTCTCGGCAAAGAGGGCATCGGTGCCCAGAGGCAAATGGGGGCCGTGCTGCTCGATCGCACCGAAGGGCCAGACCACGGTGCTGCCGGGTCGGGATGCTGCTGCCTGCAGGGCCGGCCAGCTCAGTCGCTCCAGGCGTCGCTCCATGGGATAGAGGCAGGGTGCCTACAGTGTGTGGCTCCCGCAAGCACTGTGGACATGGCCGGAACCGGCAGCCCCTCGCCGCGCACGCCCTCCCAGCGCCCCGTTCCGCCGGGAGCGTCCAGGCCCCAGGCAGGCGCACCAGTGCGCAAGCTGCCCCAGGTGTTGATGCTCAAGAAGGAGGAGCAAGCCGCCCCTGACGCTGTTGCGCAGGACGCTGCTGCTCCACTGGCGCCGCCGGTCCGGAACGACGCCACCACGGCCCAGCCTCAGGCGGCCCCAACGCAGCAGCGGCCCGCCCGCAGCGACGATGACCTGTTCGGCATGGGAGAGCTCGAGGGGCTCACCATGGCCGATCTGCTGGGGCCCGACTCCAGCCAGCGCCGCCGCCCGAGCGGCGGGTCCGGGTCTGCCCGCTCCATCGGCCAGGGACGACCCGGTTCCGATGCCAGTGGTGATCGGCCCACTCAGCCCAGCCGCACGGTTGACGATTTCGATTTCGACGAGGAGGCCTTCCTCGCGGCCCTCGACGAGAACGAGCCGGTCGGGACGACCGGTGAAGTGGTGCGTGGCGTGGTCATCGCTCTGGAGAGCGATGGGGTGTATGTGGACATTGGCGGCAAGGCCCCGGGCTTCATGCCGAAGAACGAATGCGGCCTCGGGGTGATCACCAACCTCAAGGAACGCTTCCCCAAGGGGGCTGAGGTCGAAGTGCTGGTCACCCGCGAGCAGAATGCCGACGGCATGGTGACCGTGAGTGCCCGCGCCCTCGCCCTGCGCCAGAGCTGGGACAAGGTGCGCCAGCTGGAGAAGGATGGCCAGGTGGTGCAGGTGAAGGTGAACGGCTTCAACCGTGGTGGCGTCACCTGCGACCTGGAGGGCCTGCGGGGCTTCATTCCCCGCTCCCAGCTCAACGAAGGCGAGAACCACGAGGCCCTGGTGGGCAAGACCATCGGCGCCGCGTTCCTGGAGGTCAACCCCGAGACCCGCAAGCTGGTGCTTTCCGAGAAGAAGGCCGCTTCCGCCGCGAGGTTCGCCGCCCTGGAGATCGGCCAGCTGGTGGAGGGTCAGGTCGTGGCGGTGAAGCCCTATGGCCTGTTCGTCGACCTCGGTGGCGTCAGCGGCCTGCTGCACCACTCCTCCATCACCGGTGGCCAGATGCGCGACCTGCGCGAGGTGTTCGATCAGGGCGACCGGGTGAAGGCCCTGATCACAGACCTGGATCCGGGCCGCGGACGGATCGCCCTGAACACCGCCCTGCTGGAGGGCCAGCCCGGTGAGCTGCTGATTGAAAAGGAGAAAGTGATGGCCGAGGCCACCGACCGCGCCAATCGGGCGCGATCCGTGCTGCGCCAGCAGGAGCAGAACGCCGGATGAGCGGATCGACCGCCTCTGCCCAGCCCGCGGCACCGATCGAGACCGCCCGATCCGCCCCGGACTGGGAGCTCGACTTTTATTCCCGCCCGATCCTCGAAGCCGACGGCAAGAAACGCTGGGAGCTGCTGATCTGTGCCACGCCTGAAGCGACCGACACCGGTCTGCCCTTCCGCTGGCATCGCACCTGTCCGTCCAACAGCGTGAACTCGATCTGGCTGAAACAGGCCATCGAAGAGGCTCTGGCCGAGGCCACCGACCAAGGTCTGGATCCACCACGTCGGCTGCGCTGCTGGCGAGCCTCGATGCGCACGATGGTGCAGCGGGCTGCTGAGGGCCTGGGGGTGGAACTGGTGCCGAGCCGCCGCTGTTACGCCCTGGTGGAGTGGCTGCAGGAGCGTCAGGCCATCGTGTATCCCGCCGAGGAGGGCTACATGGCTGGCCCCCTGGCACCCCCGCCGGCACCGATCCAGCCGGTGGCCATTCCCCTGCCGGAAGCGGCCCGTGGCGACAGCTGGAGCTGGGCCAGCCTGCCGGCAGCAGCCATCGCTGATGCTGCGGGCTGGGACATCGACTTCGCCGGGCTGATCCGCCGCCCCGACAACCTGGCTGACGACACCCCGATTCCCGGTGTGCGTCTGTTCAGCCGCCACCGCTCCCTGGCCCTGGCCGCCTGGTTCGCCGGGCTGGAGCCGGTCAGACTGGAGATCAGCGGCGATCAGCTGGTGCTGGAGGCGGGCCTCGAGGATCGCTGGTTGCTGGCCCGGCTGCCAGCCGAGGAAGCCAGGGCGTCTGCCGCCGCTTTCGCCGCCGCCCGTGCACAAGCGGGGGGGCTGCAGTTCCTGGCCGTTCAGAGCAGCGAGACCGAACCGCGCTTTCAGGGCTTCTGGCTGCTGCGGGATCTGCCGGACGCCTGAGGCGTCGCTTCGCCATGGCCGAACACGTTCCGCCCCCGTTTCAGCGCCCCGATGCGGGCTTCAACGACCTGGCCGGCTGGACCTGGGTGGGCTGTTACGGCGGCTACTACCTGCAGGCCGATCTGCTCGACGGCTTTGAGCACGGCTTCTTCACCCGGCAGTGGCAGGGCCGCGGCCCCGAGGTTCTGGCCGGCTATCTGAGCGCCGGTGTCAGCATCCATCGGACCCGCCAGGTGCATGGGGCGGAGGTGGTCGCCGCCTCCGCGGCGAGGACGGATCCCTGGCCGGATGCCGATGGCCTCTGCAGCGATGCGGGTGGCCAGAGCCTCTGGGTCTGCGGCGCCGATTGCACACCGGTGTTGCTGGCCGATCCAGGCAGCGGCCGGACCGCGGCCTGCCATGCCGGCTGGCGCGGGGTGGCGGGCCGGATCGTGCCAGCGGCGATCGAGGCCCTGGAGCGCAACGGCAGCCGCCGCCAGGACCTGCGGGCGGCCCTCGGACCGGCCATCAGTGGGCCCCGGTATCAGGTGGACCAGGCCGTGGTCACGGCGGTGGCCCGCAGCCTCGAGCCTTCACCAGGGTTGGCGGACGCCAGCCTGATCGAGAGCCTGCGGCACTCCGGCGCCCTGCTGGAGGATCCCGAGCCAGGGCGCCATCGCCTCGACATCCGCGCTGCCACGGTGCAGCAACTGGAGCGGGAAGGGATCGCCAGGGAGCGAATCGCGGTCTGCCCGCTCTGCACCGCCAGCGAAGTGGATCTGCTCCATTCCTGGCGCCGCGATCAGGTGAAGGCGGTGCAGTGGAGCGGCATCGTGGCGCAGGGCTGAGGATCAGTCGCTGTCCGGCGGACCCGACAACCGGGAGAGGGCCACCGCCTCGGCCACCTGAATGCCGTCGATCGCGGCCGAGAGGATGCCGCCCGCATAGCCCGCCCCTTCCCCGGCCGGATAGAGCCCCGGCGTGTTGAGGCTCTCGCGGCTGAGCGGATCGCGAGGAATGCGCAGCGGCGAGGACGTGCGGGTCTCGACGCCCGTGAGCAGGGCGCCGGCCATCGTGTAGCCGGGCAGGCGCCGCTCAAAGGCGGGCAGCGCCTCCCGCAAGGCATCCAGCACCACCGGCGGCAGACAGGACTCGAGCGATCCCAGCCGCACGCCGGGCAGATAGGACGCCGCCACCGACGGCGGGGAGGCGCTGGGATCGCCAGGCCCCGTCTGCTGCGGCGCCGCATGGCTGGTCTGTCCCGCCAGGAAATCCCCGACCCACTGGGCCGGCGCCCGGTAGTCGCCGCCACCGGCCCTGAAGGCCCGCTCCTCCCAGTGACGCTGGAAGGCCACCCCGGCCAGGGGATCGTCGGGGCTTGTGCCATAGGGAGCCAGATCCGCCGGCTCCACGGTCACCACCAGGCCGCTGTTGGCATTGCGCTCATTGCGGGAATGCTGGCTCATGCCATTGGTCACCACGCACCCCGGTTCGGAGGTGGCCCCCACCACCAGCCCCCCCGGACACATGCAGAAGCTGTAGACGCTGCGGCCCGTGGTGGTGGGCCCGGCGCAGTGATGCACCAGCTTGTACTCCGCCGGCCCCAGCCGAGGATGGCCGGCAGCCTCCCCCCAGCGGGCCCGATCGATCAGGGGCTGGGGATGTTCGATCCGCAGGCCGATCGCGAAGGGCTTGGGGGCCATCACCACCCCCTGCCGATGCAGGGCGGCGAAGGTGTCGCGGGCGCTGTGGCCCAGAGCCAGCACCACCTGATCGGCGGCGATCGTCTCGCCACCGGCCAGCCGCACCCCCCGCACCCGCCGATCGGCCCCCTCCAGCAGCAGCTCCTCCACCCGCGCCTCGAAGCGCACCTCACCGCCCAGCGCTTCGATCCGGGCCCGCAGGCCGCGCACCACCGTGGCCAGCTTGAAGGTGCCGATGTGGGGGTGGTGCAGGGTGAGGATCTCGGGGTTGGCGCCGGCGGCCACCAGCTCCTCGAGCACCTTGCGCACATAGGCCTGCGGTTCACTCACCTGGCTGTAGAGCTTGCCGTCGGAAAAGGTGCCGGCTCCGCCTTCGCCGAACTGGGCATTCGACTCCGGATCGAAGGGACGCTGCCCCCGCCAGAAGCCGAAGGTGTCGGCCGTGCGCTGCTTCACCGGCCGACCGCGCTCGAGCAGCAGCGGCCGCAGACCCATCTGGGCCAGCAGCAGAGCCGCGAAGTAGCCGCAGGGACCGGCTCCCACCACCAGCGGGCGCCGGCCCAGTGCCGATGCCTCAGGAGCCGCCGCGCCGGAGTCTGATCGCTCCGCCCGCAGCGGCTCCAGCGGGAAGCGATAGGTGGTGTCAGGGGTGGGGCGCAGATGGGGATCGCCACGAAACCGCTGCAGCAGCCGTTGTTCGGCCCGCGCATCCAGGTCCAGGACCAGATCAAGGCTGTAGACCAGCGCAATCGCGGAGCGGCGCCGGGCATCGACACTGCGCTTCACCAGTCGGTGCTGCAGCAGCTGCCCGGGCGGAATCCGCAGGCGCCGGCAAATCGCGAGCTGCAGATCGGCCTCACTGTGATCCAGCGGCAGCTTCAGCTCACTCAGGCGCAGCACGGCTGGAGATTCACGGGCCTGCCCTCTTGTAGGCCAGCGCAGGGTCGCTGTTGCAATGCAGCAGCAGCAGCAGCAGCACACCTCAATCAATGCAAGGGTGGAAGGGCTGATCGAGCCCAACGGCTACGGATTCCGCCATGGGTCTCACCCACTGCCCCCTCTGCGTTGCCCTGGCGGTGCTTTCAGCCCTCCGGGGCGGCGCTCACGCCCTGCTGGTCTGGAGACTCTGGATCGCGGCGCCCCATCCCCAGCCTCCTCTGCGGCTGCAACGGGTCTAGGGTCCGGCCCTTCGCCGCGCCCCAACCCGATGACCCTGCATGCCACCTATTTCGGCGCCAACGGCTGGCTGCTGGAGTTCGAGGGGCTGCGGGTGCTGGTCGATCCCTGGCTCACCGGCCCCCTGCGCTTTCCCCCCGGCGACTGGTTCTTCCGCGGCGAACTGCCCCACCCCTGGCCCGTGCCGGAGGGTCTGGATCTGCTCCTGCTCACCCAGGGCCTCCCCGACCACTGCCATCCGGCCTCCCTGTCGCTGCTGGATCGCCAGCTGCCGGTGGTGGGCTCCAGCAGTGCCGCCGCCAGGGCCCGGGCCCTGGGTTTCACGCGGGTGACGGCCGTCAGCCCGGGTCAGGAGCACAGCCATGGCCCCCTGCAGATCCAGGCCACGGCCGGGGCACCGGTACCCCAGGTGGAGAACGGCTACCGCCTGGTGCATCCCGCCGGGTCCATCTACCTGGAGCCCCACGGCTTTCTGGCCACGGATCCCGCCACAGCGCCCCGGGGCCCGGTGGATGTGGCGATCACACCGGTGGTGGATCTGGGCCTCCCCCTGGCCGGAGCCTTCGTGAAGGGCGCCCAGGTGCTGCCCCAGCTGCTGGAGCGGCTGCAACCGGCGGTGGTGCTGGCCAGCACCGCCGGCGGCGACGTGCGCTTCCAGGGCTGGCTCAGCCAGATCCTCTGGCAGAAAGGCTCCACCGAGCAGGCCGCCGCCGCGTCGTAGGCGCCGCGACGGTGAGCGCCACGACCGCGAGCGGAGGGAGCTCGAGCGGCTCCATGGGCGAGACAGGCCCAGAGCGTTGCCGGCTCATTGATCCCGTGCCCGGCGAACGGTATGTGCTGTCGGGCTGCGCAACCACAACGCCGGTCTGAGGGTTCAAGCCGTGCCAACCTCCGGCTGGTGGAGCGACCCCCTGGTGGCCAAGCTGGCCACGGCGCTGCTGGGCGTCGGCGCATTGATCCTGTTGGTGCGGCTCACCCAGGGCTCCCTGATCCGCCGGCTCGACGACCCCGACAGCCGCTACTACGGCCGCAAGCTTGTGAGCCTGAGCGGCTATGCCGTGGGCATCGTCTTTCTGTCCCTGGTCTTCAAGGACCGACTGGGGGGGCTCACGGTGGCGATCGGTGTGGCCAGCGCCGGCATTGCCTTCGCGCTGCAGGAAGTGATCGGCAGCGTGGCCGGCTGGATCGCCATCTCCTTCGGTGGCTTCTACAAACCGGGGGATCGGGTGCAGCTGGGCGGCATCAAAGGCGATGTGATCGACATCGGGATCCTGCGCACCACTTTGATGGAACTGGGGGAATGGGTGGCCTCCGACCTCTACACCGGCCGGATCGTGCGGATCGCCAACAGCTTCGTATTCAAGGCACCCGTGTTCAACTATTCCGGCGACTTTCCCTTCCTCTGGGATGAGATCCGCCTGCCCGTGAAATACGGCAGCGATCACAACGAAGCCCGCCACCTGCTCGAGCAGGTGGGTGCCGAAGTGGCCGGCGACGCTATCACCACCTCAGCCCGGGTCGCCTGGAGCGTGATGGTGCATAAATACCTGCTGGAGAACGCCACCCTCGAACCCCAGGTGACCCTGGTGCTGACCGACAACTGGATGGAATTCACGCTCCGCTATCTGGTCGACGTGAAACGCCGCCGTTCCACCAAGGACCACCTCTACACCCAGCTGCTGGATGCGGTGAACCGGCCGGACAGCCGCGTGCAGCTCGCCTCCACCACCGTGCAGCTGGTGGACGCACCGCCCCTGGACATCCGCATCAGCCAGCCGCAGGCTGGTCAGCGCCCGGAGGGTGCTGCCGCAGCCAGCGAATCACGGCCTGGCGCAGATCTCCGGCCGGAGCAATCACGTCCACCCCGGCGGCCCCCTGGCGCAGAAAGCCCAGATTCACCTCCTGGCCGGTGAGCAGGAAATCGGGCAGCACAACCCTGTAACGCCGGCCTGGCTCGAGCGGCTCGCCATCGAGCCGCCAGCGGCCATCGGTCCCCAACGCGGCGCCATCCACCTGCAGATAGCCGCCGCTGCCACGGTTGGTCATCCCCACCTCCAGCACCCGCTGCAGCAGCGCCCCCTCGAGGTCGACGCTGCTCAGACCACCGCCGAAGGGCAGTGCCCGGATCACCTCCATCTCCCGGATCGGGCCAGGGGGCAGCACGTCATCGAGGCGGATCGCGCCGGCATTGAGAATCGCCGCCGCACTGGCGGGATCGGCGGCGCGTATGGCAGCCGTGATCAGGCGGGTGAGGGTGGTGGAGCCGGAACGCACCGGGGCGTCGCGGCCATCGAGCAACACGCCGCTGATGCCGATCACCCGTTCGGGCTCCAGCCCCTGGCGGCGGAAGGCCGCCTCAGCCTTCTGAAGCCAGTGTTCGGCCTGCCGCGCCACGGCCGGATCGCTTGGCCACCGCCCATCAACCGGCAGCAGACTGGACTGGATCTCCAGACAGCGGCTGACCGTGTCGTAGGCCAGGGTGTGGAGCCACACCGTGCGGGCATTGGCATCCGCCTTGGCGATGGGCACTCCGGCTGGCCGGCATCCCGGAGGAGAAGGTGCCCGGGCAGCGGCGGCGGTCCCACCAGCGGCGGTCAGCTCAGCGGCCGAACCCTGAACAGCAGGGTTGCGGAAGCGCAGCTGCAGCAGATTCTCGTGCTCATGGCCGCCGAGGATCAGATCGATCGGCGCCGCCGAGCTGGCCAGCTGCTGATCCTGGGCCAGGGCCTGGTGGGTGAGAGCCACGACAACGTCGGCCCCGTGCTGCCGCAGGCGCTGGGCCTGGGCGATGGCGCTGGCGACGGCATCGCTGTAACGCACATAGGCCGCCGGGTTGCTGGGCAGGGTCACCCCCAGCAACCCGAGGCGCAGGGATGCGCCACCGGACCCACGCAGCTCGATCAGCCGTTGACGCACCACTGAAGGGAAGGGGCGACCAGCCGTGTCGTTGACATTGCTCGAGATCCAGCCGAAACGAGCCTCCCGCAGACGGTCACGAAAAGGCCCCTCAGCCAGGTCGAATTCGTGGTTGCCGAAGGTGGCCTGATCCAGCCCGATCGCGTTCAACACCGCCACCATCTGGCGACCATCAAGGCGGCGACCCTCCACCACCGCAGTGCCCACGGCCGAGGGACTGAGGAAATCGCCCGCCATCAGCACCAGGGTGCGGGGATTGCGGGCCCGCAACTGCCGCACCAACCCTGCCACCTGGGCCAGGTCGCCGCCGCCACCGGGAATCGGCGTGATCTCGTAGACGTCGTTGAGCTGCACCAGCTGCAGCTCGATCCGCTCGGCCCGCGCCATCGCTGGAGCGAACACCTCCAGCAGCAGGGCCCCGGCCGCCAGCAGCCCTCCAATGGCCTGCAGGCCTGCAGCGGATCGCCAGGGGGGAGACAGGCGGATCTGGCGGGCAGCCAGCGGCGGGTTGGTCGCCATGATGGCTCGAAGGTGCTGGGAACTTTCCTTGGTCAGGACGGTGCCTCAGCAGACAGGGCCCCTGCAGCAGCCTCCTCCAACTGGCGTTCCATCTCCGCCACCCGGATGCGGGTGGCGATCACGGCATCGGGATTGAGGCTGATCGAATCAATGCCCTCGGCCACCAGGAACCGGGCGAATTCGGGGTAATCGCTCGGGGCCTGACCGCAGATGCCGATCTTGCGGCCGCAGCGCCGGGCGGTCTGGATCGCCAGGCGGATCATCGCCATCACGGCGGGATGGCGCTCGTCGAACAGATCGGCCACCAGGGCGGAATCGCGATCCAGGCCCAGGGTGAGCTGGGTGAGGTCGTTGGAGCCGATCGAGAAGCCATCAAACCGCTCGGCGAAGGCCTCGGCGGCGATCACATTGCTGGGCAGTTCGCACATCACATACACCTGCAGGCCCGCCTCGCCGCGCACCAGGCCCGACCGGGCCATTTCCGCCAGCACCCGATCCCCCTCCTCCGGTGTGCGGCAGAAGGGGATCATCGGAATCACGTTGGTGAGGCCCATCCCCTCGCGCACCGCCTTGAGGGCCGTGCACTCCAGGGCAAAGGCCTCACGGAACACGGGGCTGCAGTAGCGGGAGGCGCCGCGCCAGCCCAGCATCGGGTTCTCCTCCACGGGCTCGAAGGCCGCGCCCCCCAGCAGACGCGCGTATTCATTGCTCTTGAAATCGGAGAAGCGCAGGATCACCGGCCTCGGGAAGAAGGCGGCCGCGATCCGCCCCATGCCCTGGGCCAGCAGATCGACGTAGTAATCGGCCGGATGGGCGTAGCCGCGCGTCAGCCGGGCAATCGCCTCCTGCTCGACCGGGTCACTCACCTGATCCGGCTGCAGCAGGGCCAGGGGATGGACCTTGATGTGATTGGCGATGATGAATTCGAGCCGGGCCAGGCCAACGCCGTCGCAGGGAATCGCCGCCAGGTTGAAGGCCTCCTCGGGGTTGCCCACGTTCATCAGGATCGCGGTGCCGGTGGCCGGCAGATGCCCAAGGGCCTGCTCCTCCACGTGGAAGGGCAGGGTGCCGCGGTAGACGTGTCCCACATCCCCCTCACAGCAGCTGATCGTGATTGCCTCCCCATCGGCGATGCGGGTTGTGCCATCCCCGGTTCCCACGATCGCCGTGATCCCCATCTCCCGGGCGATGATCGCCGCGTGGCAGGTGCGGCCCCCCTGGTCGGTCACCACGCCGCTGGCCCGCTTCAGGATCGGTTCCCAGTCGGGGTCGGTGCGCTCGGTCACCAGCAGATCCCCCTGCTCGAAACGATCGATCTCGGAGGGATCACGGATGACCCGGGCCCGGCCGCTGCTCACGGAGGAGCCGATCGCCCGACCGCGGCAGATCTGCTCAGCGTCATGGGGCGTCAGATGCCAGCTGCGCAGCACCGCCTCCTGACGGTGGGACTGCACGGTTTCCGGTCGGGCCTGCAGGATGAACAGCTCGCCGCTGAGGCCGTCCTTGGCCCATTCGATGTCCATCGGCGTGGGAGTACCGCGCTGCTCGCTGTAGTGGCGCTCGATCACCACCGCCCAGCGGCTCAGGGTCAGCACCTCGGCATCGGTGAGGGCAAAGCGATCCCGCTCGGCTTCGGGCACATCCACATTGCGCACCGGAACATCGCCATCGCCATAGACCATCCGGATCGCCTTGCTGCCGAGCCGCTTGCTCAGGATCGGCGCGAAACCCTGCTCCAGGGTGGGCTTGAAGATCAGGTACTCGTCTGGATTGACGGCCCCCTGCACCACGTTCTCGCCGAGGCCATAGGCGGCGGTGAGCAGCACCGCGTCCTTGAAGCCGGTCTCGGTGTCGATGCTGAACATCACCCCCGAGCAGGCCAGATCGGAGCGCACCATCCGCTGCACGCCGATCGAGAGGGCCACCTCCAGGTGATCGAAGCCATTGAGCTGGCGGTAGGAGATCGCCCGATCGGTGAACAGGGACGCGTAGCAGTGGCGGCAGGCCTCCAGCAGGGCCGCCTCCCCCTCGATGTGGAGATAGGTCTCCTGCTGCCCGGCGAAGCTGGCGTCCGGCAGGTCTTCGGCGGTGGCACTGGAGCGCACGGCCACGGCCACCGGAGCCGCTGCCGCAGCCCCCACCCCGGCCCGCCCAGTCCCAGCGGTCAGGGCCCGGTAGGCCGTTGCAATCGCCTCGCACAGATCTTGCGGCAGGGTGGCTGCCAGCAGCAGCTGCCGCGCCGCCTGACCGGCGGCCTGCAGCGCCTGCAGGTCGTTGGCGTCAAGCCCCCCCAGCAGCGCGGCCAGAGGAGCGGTGAGTCCGTTGGAAGCCAGAACGTGGCGGTAGGCCGCGGCGGTGATCGCGAAGCCGCCCGGCACCTTCACCCCGCGGGGGCCCAGCTGGCGGATCATTTCACCAAGGGATGCGTTCTTGCCTCCCACCTGAGCAATCGCATCGATGCCCACCTGATCGAAGGGCACCACCAGACTGTCGGAACGCTTCATCCGCGGCCACGGGCTGCTGACGCAACTCTGACCATGGATCCACGCCGGTGGTCATGACCGTTACCGTCCAGTGGCATGGGGGTTGCCCGGGCCGCCGTGCTTAGGGTGATTCTTTGCACTGGCCGGCCGTCATGACCATCGATCGCCCCAGGCTGCGCCCATTGGTGCGACGCCGCTTTGCCGGTCTGGCCCTGGGCCTTCAGACCGCCCTGATCGCAGCAACGGGTGGCCTGGCTCTGACGGCCCCGATCCCGGCCCAGGCCATCCCCGAATCCGAAGCGGTGAAGAAGCTGGCGGTGGTGCCGGTATTCATCCTCACCAACGAGAAGGGGGCACCTCTGCCGATCCCGCGGGACAAGACCCTGATCCTGCCGATGTATCTGGAGCGGGCCAAAGCCGAGCAGGCTCTGGCGGATTTCACCAAGGCCAATCCCTCGATCAAGGCGCGGGTGGTTCCCCTGCCCATGAATGTGGCCAATGAAAAGGTCACTGCCCTGAGCAAGGAAGTGAAGGATGGTCGCACCCTGATCGCACCGGTGATCCCTGCCGACGCCGATCGGAACCAGGCCGTTCAGATTCTCAAGCAGCAGGGCTTGGCCGAGAAGGAAATCAACGAGGGGCTCAGCATCCCGGTGTTCTTCACCAAGCCATTCCTCACGGTGAACACACCGCAGGGACCCCGTGGTGTGTTCTTCCTCAGTTATGCAGATCTGCAGAAGGCCCTGGCGGAGGTGCCCGACCGGGCGAAGCTCCAAGTACAGGCCGCTGACATGACCGCTGTCATGCGCGAGATCATCAAGGCCAAGGACGACTCCTACGTCTTCTTTCCGACCCGCGAATACTTCAGGTTGGTTGAAGAGCAGAAGCGCAACGCCGCAGCGCCAGGCAGCAAGTGACGCCCACGGTCTTCTCCCTCAGGGAGAGGATTCTGGAGACCCTTCAGGCATTGGGGCGGTTGGGGGTTTCCTGAGTCTTCTCCGTTTCTGGAGACTGCTCCGGCAAGAGCTGGGCCAGCAGCCCGGCTCCGATCAACACCCCGCCCAGGCTGAGGGCTAAGCCGCGGTTTGCCGCCGCAGGCCCATCCAGCCAGATTCCTGTCGCCAGAAAGGCTCCGCCCAGCAGCAGGGTGGGAACAAGCACGATGCCCTTGGCGGTGCGGTTCAGGCTCATGGATGTCTAGATCTGAAGGTCTGGTCCCACGCGCAAGTTTCAGACCGGACAGCCCGCAGGGGCGGAAGAGGCCGGCTCAGCCAGACCAGCAGCCATCAGACCGGTTTCAAGATAGTCGGAGGAGTCGATGCGGCGCACCCTTGCCTGCAAGCGACCTTGCTCCTGTCCAAGGGGGCGGAGATTCACAGCTGTTCTGCGGGGCAGTTGCTGCCGCAACCAGGCCTGAGCGGCCTCCTGCTGCTCTGGCTGCACATGGATACAGGCCATCTCGACCTCATAGTTGCGATTGCCGTCACCCACCTGAAGCAATGTGCCGTTGCGGACCTGCAGCACATCGGCGGCCCCTGCAATGGGCACCCCGACGGTGAGGAGGCTCGCCATCAGCAGGCCGAGGCCGACCAGGCGAGTCACTATCCCCAGGAGAAGATCCTGGCGGCGAGCGGAGCCGGAGCCTGAAGCCTGCGCTCTGTGAGCAGGGCAGGCCGTAGGCAGCAGCAGCACGATGTTCAGAGCTTGGCTCCGCAGCTGGGGCAGTAGAGGTGGGCGCTGGAGGTGCTGGATCCGCAGGCGTTGCAGTGACGGGTGGTATCGATGGCCAGTTCGGGATGGCTGGGCAGACCCACCATCTGGGCATTGCTGGCGCCGGGGGGAACCATCGGGTAGCAGTTCTCATTTCGCCGCACCCGAACATCGATAAAAGCGGGGCCTGGATGGGCCAGGGCTTCGCGCAACTTCAGGTGAAGCTGTTCTCGCTCCTTGATCAGCACGCCGCGAACACCAAAGGACTCGGCCAGGGTGACGAAGTCCGGCATGCCGCCGGTCATCTCGGAGGAAGAGTAACGCTCGTCATAGAAGCTCTCCTGCCACTGGCGCACCATGCCCTGCCAGCCATTGTTGATCACCACCACCTTCACCGGCAGGTCGTACTGGCTGATCGTGCCGAGCTCCTGGATGTTCATCAGGATGCTGGCGTCGCCAGCCACACAGATCACCTGCGCCTGCGGGAAGGCGGTCTGAACGCCCATGGCAGCGGGCATGCCGAAGCCCATGGTGCCCAGGCCAGCGGAGCTGATCCAGTGGCGCGGGCCGTTGTGGAGGAACTGGGCCGCCCACATCTGATGCTGGCCCACATCGGTGGTGACGTAGGCCTCGGGCGCCAGGTCCCGCAGGGCCACCATCACCTCCTGAGGAGCGATCTCGCCCTCGGGGGCCGGCACCACCAGGGGGTAGTGGTGCTTCCAGGTGTCGATTCTCTCCAGCCAGACCTGGGTGCGACCGGCCGAATCGTCGCCGCTGGACGCCGCCAGCAGGGCCTGCAGGGCCTGCTTCACATCCGCCACCACCGGCACCTCGGGTACTCGGTTCTTGCCCACCTCGGCGGCATCGATATCGATGTGAATCACCTGGGCCCGGGGGGCGAAGCTGTCGAGTCGGCCGGTGACGCGGTCGTCGAAGCGGGCCCCGACGGCGATCAGCAGATCGCACTCGGTCACCGCAAAGTTGGCGTAGGCGGTGCCGTGCATGCCGAGCATGCCCACCGCCAGGGGATGGGTCTCATCGAAGGCACCCTTGCCCATCAAGGTGGTGGTGACAGGCAGCCGGAAGCGCTCGGCCAGCTGATGGACCGCCGCATGGGCGCCGCTGCTGATCGCGCCACCACCCACGTAGAGCAGGGGCCGGCGGGCCTGGCGGATCAGATCGAGGGCGGCGCGGATCGCCTCAGGCCTGGGCGCCGGTGGCAGCTGGTAGCCGGCCGGCTTCACCGAACCGGGCTCCACCGGCACATAGTCGAACTCCTCAACGCCCACATCCTTGGGCACATCGATCAACACGGGCCCGGGCCGACCGGTGGCGGCGATCAGGAAGGCCTCGGCGACGATCCGGCCGATGTCGGCGGGGTCGCGCACCACCCAGGAGTGCTTCACGATCGGCAGCGTGATGCCGAAGATGTCGGTTTCCTGGAAGGCGTCTGTACCGATCGCGGCGCGGGGAACCTGGCCGGTGATCACCACCATCGGCACCGAATCCATCTGGGCCGTGGCGATGCCGGTCACCAGGTTGGTGGCGCCGGGGCCGGAGGTGCCGAAACAGACCCCGACTCTGCCGGTGGCGCGGGCGTAGGCATCGGCGGCGTGGGTGCCGCCCTGCTCGTGCCGCACCAGGATGTGTTTCAGCCAGCCGCGGGCTTCCGCCTTGTGCAGCTCGTCATAGATGGGCAGGATCGCGCCGCCCGGATAGCCGAAGATATGGTCGACACCATGGCGCCTGAGGGCATCCATCAGGGCATAGGCCCCTGTGACCCGCAGCGGCGTCGATGCGGCTACCGGCGCTAGCTCCTGAGCAGGCTGCCCAGCGGAGGACGGGGTGACCGCGGCCTGGGCCGCCGGAGTAAGGGGCGTGAGCGTCACGGCTGCAGCAGGCCAGGCTTCTGGCCATTCTGATGGACTGGCTCAACCTTAAGCGTCGGGACTGGAGTTGGGGATCAGCGCGCCGCTTGGGCCGCCTGGCTGCGGCGCCGGCTCTCGGCCATGGCCCTGAGGATCAGGGCAGGATCGCGCCAGCGACCCTGATGGCGGATGCCCCAGTGCAGATGGGGACCTGTGGTGCGGCCACTCATGCCCACATGGCCGATCAGCTGGCCGGTTCGGACCGCCTGGCCTGACCTCAGCTGCACAGGACCGCTGCGGTAGATGCCGCCGGATCCGGATCCGGCCAGGTGGCAATAGATGTGTTCATAGGCACCGGAGCGGATCACCAGGCCCACACCGCAGGCGCCATCGTGGATCACATCAGTTACTACGCCGCCCCACCAGCTGTGGATCCCTGAGCCCATCGGTGCGGCGATGTCGAGGCCGTAGTGGGGCTCGCTCCAGCCGCCGGAGCGCACCCGCAGGCCGAAATGGCTGGTGTAGCCCGAAAAACTGGCCACAGGGAAGGCTCCCTGCTGCCAGCGGGTGCGGTTGCTGGCCCCCGCCGGACGATCCACCGCCGCGTTGATCCACAGGCCTGCCAGCAGAGCACCGCTGAGCCCACGGCGAGCCATGACGGGCCACCGCCAGGAACCGGCTGCGGCGCGGAAGCGGAACAACTGCTTAGAGGAGACCAATGGCATGGAGGGGACCCCGACCACTGAGCAACTCCAGCAGGAACGCGGAAAATCCCACCATGGCCAGCCGGCCGTTCCACACCTCCGAGCTGTTGTTCCACCCCCAGGCCCACTTGTCCTGCGGATAGAGCTTCACGGTGGTGGAGAGGGCCGCCGCCTGATCGAGGTTCACCTCGGGGCCTGCCATCGACTGCTGCACCAGATCCGCCAGACCCGAGATGAAGGTGGGATCGATATCCAGGGCCGGAACCCTGCGGAAGTTGGTGATGCCCGATTCGGTGGCGATCTCGCGATATTCGATATCGATTTCCTCAAGGGTTTCGATGTGCTCACTCACGAAGCTGATCGGCACCACCACCAGGTCTTTGACCCCCTGCTCCCCCAGCTCATGCAGGGCTTCATCGGTGTAGGGCTTCAGCCATTCCACCGGGCCGACCCGGCTCTGGTAGGCCAAGGTGAAGTGATTGCGGTGGCCCAGCCGCTCCGCCAGGCGATCCATGATCAGGGCCGCGCAGGCCTCGATTTCCTGCTGGTAGGGATCACCGGCCTCCTCGACATAGCTCTTCGGAACACCATGGGCACTGAAGAACACATGGGCGCTGGCGGGATCGGGGCAGGCCGCCACCTGCCGTTCAATCAGGCCGGCCATGGCATTCACGTAGCCGGGGTGGTCGTAATAGCTGCGGATGCAGCGGATCGGCAGGTGGGCGAAATCCGGATCGCTCTGGCGCAGACGCTGCAGCTCGCGGAAGCTGGAGCCACTGGTGCTGATCGAGAAGTGTGGATAGAGGGGCAACACCACGACTTCGTGGATGCCATCGGCCTTCATATCCGACACGGCGGATTCGGTGAAGGGATGCCAGTAGCGCATCGCCACGTAGGTGGTGGCCTCCAGGCCCCGCTGGCGCAGCACGCTCTGCAGCTCGCGGGCCTGCTGTTCGGTGATGCGGCGCAGGGGGGAACCACCGCCGATCGAGCGGTAGGCCTCCCGGGATTTGCCACTGCGCAGGGTGCTGATCAGCCAGGCCAGGGGCTTCTGCAGCGCCGGCGTCGGCAGGCGGATGATCTCCGGATCGGCAAAAAGGTTGTAGAGGAATGGCCCCACATCCTGGATCCGCTCCGGTCCGCCCAGGTTGAGCAGAACCACGCCCACCTTGCCGCGCCCCTCGGCACAGCCGCCCTCCTGTCTGGTGCCTGCGCCCGTGCTGGTCTCGACCGGGCTGCTGTCGACCTGAGTCATGCCCGGCGAAAAGCGGCGAAAGACGAGGTCGAGCGTAACGCTGTCCCTTTGCCCCTGGTGTCGCGGCAGTCGGATCGGTAAGTTCAGCGCCCGCCACCGCAGGATCAACCGTGGATCCCGCCCTTCAGGAGCGCATCCTCCGCCGGAACGCCCTGATGGCCAGCAGCGGCATCGCCCTGCGGCTGGAGGCCCGCGGCCAGCGGCTCGGCCTGCGGGGGCCGCTGCCCTGCCGCAACGGCGACGGCATGCGGGTGCAGCGGATCAGCCTCGGTCTGCCCTTGAGCGAGGCGGGACTGGAGGAGGCCGAGCAGCAGTTGCGGCAGGTGGTGCAGGAGCTGCAACACCAGCGGTTCCGCTGGGATGACTGGAGCCGCGCCGGTAGGGATCGCCCCAGCCAGGCAGCCCCATTGAGATCCGTCAAAACCGGAGCCAAGCCCAGCGTGCGGTCGATCGGCAGTAGCCAGGCAACCGCCGCTGCCACCGGTACGACCACGACATCCAGGCGCCGCGCCACGGCGCGGCAGGAGAGCGCACGGCTCCGCCGACAAAGCCAGTCCCAGCTCAGCAGCGCCAACAGCCGCACCATCGCCAGCCGGATCACCGCACCGACCACCACAGCGACGATCGGGGGGATGGGAGCCCTGATCGATGACTTCGAAACGGCCTTCTTCAGCGATCCGAAGCGGCGGCGCAATCCCGCCGGCAGTCGCACCACCTGGAGCAGCGCCTACCAGCCCTACCTACGGCGTCTGGCGGTCCAGTGCAGCAGCGACGGAGCTTCATCAGGCCGCCGGTGCGTTCTGGATGCGGCCCTGCTCGAGCAGGTGCTGGACAGCTACGCCCCCACCAGCCGCAGCCGCCAGCAGTGCGGCACCGCCCTGGCCGCCCTGGCGCGCCACCTGGACCTGGACCTGCCGGCGGACTGGACCGAGCGCGCCGCCGGCTACGGCCTCCACACCGCCCAGTTCCGCCATCTCCCCAGTGACGCGCAGGTGCAGCAGTGGGTCGAGCGGATTCCCAATCCCGGCTGGCGCCTGGCCTACGGACTGATGGCCACCTACGGGCTGCGCAACCACGAAGTGTTCTTCTGCGATCTCTCGGCCCTGGCCCCCGGCGGTGATCGGGTGCTGCGGGTCCTGCCCACCAGCAAGACCGGCGAGCACCAGGTTTGGCCCTTCCAGCCCGACTGGGTGGAGCGCTTCGGGCTGGAACGGCTCGTGCTCGAGCCGGAGGCCCTGCCGAAGGTGTGCACCGACCTCCGCCGCACCACTCTGCAGCAGGTGGGTCGGCGAGTGGCCGAGCAGTTCCGCCGCTATGACCTGCCGCTCACCCCTTACGACCTGCGCCATGCCTGGGCGGTGCGCACGATCCACATCGGCCTGCCGGACACGGTGGCGGCGCGGATGATGGGCCACTCGGTGGCGATCCACACCCGCACCTATCACCACTGGATCACCCGGCGCGATCAGCAGCAGGCGGTGGATGCGGCCCTGGCCCGCAGCCGCTACGGCCAGCAGGCCGCCTGATTCAGCGCGCCTGATCCAGACCACCTGATTCAGACCGCCGCCGCCTTCCGCCAGAGTGGGCCCAGTCCTGCGGTCCCACGACCAGCGCATGAGCGATCCGGCAGCCTCCTCGACGACGCCCGATGCGAACAGCCTCGATCAGGTGGCCGCCGAGCTGGGTCCAGGCGGCGACCTGGCCCCCGAAGCCGACCAGGAGTCCTACCGCCGCCGCATGGCCCGCCGCCAGGAAGTGCAGCGGCAGCGCGTCGGAGAGCGCAACCTCGAAAAGGGCCTGGTGCTGGTGTTCACCGGCGACGGCAAGGGCAAGACCACCGCAGCGCTGGGGCTGGTGCTGCGCACCCTCGGCCACGGCGAGCAGGTGGCGGTGGTGCAGTTCATCAAGGGCGGCTGGCAGCCTGGCGAGGCCAAGGCACTGCAGCTGTTCGGCGAGGCCCTGGCCTGGCACGCCCTGGGAGAGGGCTTCACCTGGGAGACCCAGGACCGGGAGCGCGACCGTCAACTGGTGCAACAGGCGTGGCAGCGCTCCCTCTCCTACCTGGCGGACGGGGGGCGCAAGCTGGTGGTGCTGGATGAGGTGAACGTGGCTCTCAAGCTGGGTTACCTCTCGATCGAGCAGGTGATCGAGGGCCTGGCCCAGCGCCCGCCCCTCACCCACGTGGCCCTGACGGGCCGGGGGGCGCCGCCAGCCTTGCTGGAACGGGCCGATCTGGTCACGGAGATGAAGCTGGTCCGCCACCCCTTCCGCGAGCAGGGGGTGAAGGCCCAGGCGGGCATCGAATTCTGAGCCTGTTTCCGTCGGGTGACCGAGGTCAGCCCAGGTCCCGCTGCAGCGGCGTCAGAGCATGCAGCAGCACTGACAGACCGCTGACCAGCACAGCACGATGCACCTCCGGTTCACTCCAGAAACCCGGCTGGTCGTTGCCCCGCTCCAGGGCTGAGAGAGTGAGCCGGGCCAGCACGGCGCTGGAGCGCGGTGCCTGGGGATCGCTGGCCATCGGGCACGGGGCGAAGGACGGAGCCGAGGACCTCTGGGGCCGCATGGAACCAGCACCACCCTCAAGCCTTCCTTGGATCGGGGTTGGCATGGTTGCTACGGTGCGGGCGATTGTGGATGTCGATGGCCTACAAGCGCGTCCTCCTGAAGCTCAGCGGCGAGGCGCTGATGGGCGACCAGGGTTATGGCATCGATCCCGCCATCGTTCAGTCGATCGCCAGGGATGTGGCCGAGGTGGTGGCCAGCGGCACGGAGCTGGCCATCGTGGTGGGCGGCGGCAACATCTTCCGGGGCCTTAAAGGTTCCGCCGCCGGCATGGACCGGGCCACCGCCGACTACGTGGGCATGCTCGCCACCGTGATGAATGCCATCACCCTGCAGGATGGCCTCGAGCAGGCCGGCATCCCGACCCGGGTGCAGAGCGCCATTTCGATGCAGGAGGTGGCGGAGCCCTACATCCGTCGCCGTGCCATCCGACACCTCGAAAAGGGCCGGGTGGTGATCTTCGGGGCCGGCTGCGGCAATCCCTTCTTCACCACCGACACCACCGCCGCCCTGCGAGCCGCTGAAATCAATGCCGATGTGGTGTTCAAAGCCACCAAGGTTGACGGCGTCTACGACAAGGATCCGGCCAAGCACCCTGACGCGGTGCGCTACGACACGCTCACCTTCATGGACGTGCTCAGCGGCGAACTGGAAGTGATGGACAGCACCGCGATCGCGCTGTGCAAGGACAATGCCATCCCGATCGTGGTGTTTGACCTGTTTGGTGCGGGCAACATCGGGCGGGCCGTTTCAGGCCAGTCGATCGGAACCCGTATCGTTCCCTCGCGTTGACCACTGTTGTGCTGAGCATCACCGTGCGCTGAGCACCGTGGCGTGACCTTCGCGCCGTTTCGACTGCATCCCTTCTGCGTCATCCCGTCATGGATCTCGAAGCCAGCATGCGCAAGTCGGTGGAAGCCACCCAGCGCACCTTCAACACCATCCGCACCGGTCGGGCCAACCCCTCCCTGCTCGACAAGATCAGTGTGGAGTACTACGGCGCTGAAACTCCGCTGAAATCGCTCGCCACGATCACCACCCCCGATTCACAGACGATCCAGATCCAGCCCTTCGACAGCGGCTCGATCAGCCTGATCGAAAAGGCGATCGCCATGAGCGATCTGGGGCTCACCCCCAACAACGACGGCAAATCGATCCGCATCAACATCCCACCCCTGACCGAGGATCGGCGCAAGGAATTCTGCAAGCTCGCCTCAAAATACGCCGAGGAAGGCAAGGTGGCCTTGCGCAACATCCGCCGCGATGGCATTGACCGGATCAAGAAACTGGAGAAGGAGGGAGAGTTCTCTGAGGATCAGAGCCGAGACGAGCAGGAGAAGGTGCAGAAGCTCACCGACCGCTTCATCAGCGAACTGGAGAAGCATCTGACCACCAAGGAAGCTGAGATCCTCAAGGTCTGAGGGCTGATCCTTTGACGCGTGATGCCGAGGTGATCGTGCTGGGGGCTGGCGCCGCCGGCGCCGCCGCTGCCTTCCATCTCAGCCACGCCGGCCGCCGGGTGCTGCTGTTGGAGCGCCAGAGCTGGCCGCGGCCCAAGGCCTGTGGCGGCGGCATGGCCGCATCGGTGCAGCGCTGGTTCCCCTTCGATCTCAGCCCGGCGGTGGACCGGGTGATCCGCCGGGTGCGCTTCACCTGGAATCTGGAGGATCCTGTCACGGCCGAGCTCCCCGGAGAGGCGCCGTTCTGGATCGTGCGCCGCCAGCGGCTTGATCAATATCTGGTCGAGCAGGCGGTGGCGGCGGGCTGCAGCCTGGAGAGCCGCTGGAGCGCGAGCGACGTGAGCCGCCATGGCTCCCTCTGGCAGGTGCGCAGTGACGACGGCCGCCTGGTTCGGGCAAACGCCCTGGTGATTGCCGATGGCTCCACCTCCGCCTTCAGTGCACCGCTGGGGCTGGGCCCGGCCCGGCCCCGCTTTGCCACCACCCTGGCCGCCGAGGTGGATCGAACCACCCAAACCCCGGCAGACGAAGCCAGCGCCCATGACGATGACACCGCCCATTTCGAGTTCGGCCTGGTGCACCACGGCTTCTGCTGGGCCTTCCCCCGCCAGAGGGGCATGAGCCTGGGGGTGGGTACCTTCATCGGCCGGGACCCGGCCGACCATGCGGCCGTGCTGGAGCGGATGCTGCCCAGCCTCGGCTATGCCGCCACGGCCGGTGAGCGCCGTGGCGCTCCCCTGCGCGTCTGGGACGGACACCACCGCCTGCATGGCGATGGAGTGATCGCCGTGGGAGATGCCGCCTCACTCTGCGATCCATTCCTGGCGGAAGGGCTGCGACCGGCCCTGATGAGCGGGAGCAGCGGCGCCGCCTGCCTGGAGCGCTGGTTGGCGGGAGACTCCAAGGCTCTCGGGGCCTACACCAGCCAGATGCGAGCCGACTGGGGCGAGTCGATGGCCTGGGGCCGGCGGATCGCCCAGGTGTTTTACCGCTTCCCGCGGGTGGGCTATCAGCTGGGGATCAAACGCCCTACCGCGCCGCAGCGCATCGCCCAGATCCTTTCAGGATCGATGGGCTACGGCGACATCGCCCAACGGGTGATCCGCAGGTTGCTGCTGCAACAGGGCTGAAACAGAGCTGACCCAGCGCAGCACATCCGAAGGCACTTGAGAGCCTCTGGCGTACAGCCTCGACAGCGCCAGGCTCCATGGCCGGGCCGGCTGGCGTGATCAGGGCTTGATGCAGTCTTTGAGGTGCCGCAGCCGCTGATCGATCGAGCCGAGCAGCTCAATGGCGAACATGGGAGATTCCTGCACCGCAAACAGGAACTTCTCCCGGTTCATCACCAGCAGCCTGCAGGGACTGAGGGCACGGGCATTGCCATAGCGGCGGTGGTCGTGGGTGACGAGCGCGCCGGCCCCGAACACATCACCGGCCTCGATCTGCTCGTGGCCGGTGTCCCCATTCCAGCTGAGCTGGACCGTGCCCTCCAGAACGCCGAACATGCAGTCGCCGGATTCGCCGGAGCGGAAGATCAGCTCACCCTGGGGAACGGAGACCACCTCGCCGGTGCTGGCCAGGGCGCGCATCGTATCCAGGGCGTTCACAGAAAGCAGGGAGAAGTGACCCCACAGTGTCGCCGATGCCGGGCCCGATCGGGTTAACGGTGCCTCAAGGCCGGCGACTGGAGACGCGGCAGGAGTGACTCACTCCCTCAACGACTCAGGGCCAGCGCGGCTCCCAGACCGCCGCGCACATCCTCAGGGGCGAGCCGGCCATCGCTGTCGGTGTCGAGGGCATCAAACACCGCATCGCTGCCGAGCCACTCCTCACGGGTGATGCAGCCATCGCCATCAAGATCGTTGAGCAGGAAAATCTCCTGCACCGCATGGGTGAAGGCAGCTCCGCCCTCCAGCACCGCCAGTCGGTGGGCCAGCTGGGCCTCCAGAGTTTCGATCGCCTTGGAGAAACCGCGGATGCCCTCATCGAGCTTCTCGGAGGCCATGGGATCCTTCGCCAGCATGGCGCGGAACCCCGCCTCATCCAGGCTGATGCGCGGCTCACTCGGCGCCGGATCGCTGCCGTTGAGCTTGCGGGGCAGCTCTGCCTCGGTGCTGCGCAACTGATCCAGCAGGGCCGGTGAGATCGTCAGCAGATCACACCCCGCCAGCTCAAGAATCTCGTCCAGGTTGCGGAAGCTGGCTCCCATCACCTCGGTGCGGTAGCCGTAGGTCTTGAAGTAATTGAAGATCCGTGTCACCGACACCACGCCGGGATCCTCGGCACCGGGGTAGTGATCGCGACCGGTTGATTTCTTGTACCAATCCAGGATGCGCCCCACGAAGGGAGAGATCAACGTGACGCCGGCTTCAGCCGCTGCCACAGCCTGGGCAAAGCCGAACAGCAGCGTGAGATTGCAGTGGATGCCGTCCTTCTCCAGCCGCTCAGCAGCCTGGATGCCCTCCCAGGTGGAGGCGATCTTGATCAGCACCCGTTCGCGACCAATCCCCGCCTGCTCGTAGAGACCGATCAGTTTGTGGGCCTTGGCCACCGTGGCCTCGGTGTCGTAGCTGAGGCGGGCATCCACCTCGGTGGAGACACGACCAGGCACGATCTGCAGAATCTCCTTGCCGAAGGTGACGCAGATCTCGTCGAGGGCTTCGTTCACCACCTCCTCGGCCGGAGCCTCCGCGCCGATCACTGCCCGCGATTCCTGCAGCGAGCGGTCGATCAGGTTCTGGTAGGTGGGAATCTGGGCCGCCGCCAGGATCAACGACGGGTTGGTGGTGGCATCCCGCGGTGTGAACTGTCGAATCGCATCGATGTCGCCGGTGTCGGCGACCACCACCGTCATGGCGGCGAGTTGATCCAGGAGATTGGCCATCGGATATCGTCCGCTCCCTGAAGGCTAGCCAGACCCCTAGCAGCGGCCTGAGCCACTTGTGGGAATGGCCACAGGCCTGATCAGCCCGATCCCACGGACCTCAGGCGGCGGGCCTGGCAGTGGCCGCGGCGGCGGCGGCCGGCTTGCTGGGGGGGATCTTCTCCAGCACCAGCAGGGCCTCCATGATCTGGCGCGACACCGGCAGGGCCACGGTGGAGCCATAGGCGTTAGCGCCCTGGGGTTCATCCACCACCACCAGGACGGCAAAGCGGGGATCCTCGATGGGCAGCACCGCGACAAAACTGCAGATCCGGGCGCCCGGGATGTAGACGCCATTGCGGGCCTTCTGGGCCGTGCCCGTCTTGCCACCGATGCGATAGGCGGCGAGCTTGGCGCCCTTGCCGCTGCCCTTCTCCACCACCGATTCCATCCAACCCAGCACGACCTTGGTCACAGCCGGATCCAGGAGTTGGACGCCGGAGCGCGACGCCGGGCTGGCCAAGGCATCACCGGAACGAAGTCCCCGGGTGATGTGGGGACTCACCAGCCGGCCACCATTGGCCAGCATGGCGTGCATCTGCAGCAGCTTCAGGGGCGTCAGCGAGAACCCCTGACCGAAGGACGCCACAGCCGGTTCGATCGGATGGGAGACGAACTGCTGGCGATCCTTGAGCTGGCCGGCCACCGCACCAGGCAGGTCGGTGTCTGGCACCGCATCGATGCCGAGCGTATGCAGCCAGTGCCAGAAGCGATCACGCTTCACCAGCGCCATGGCATTGACCATCCCCACGTTGCTCGACACCTGCAGCACGGTGGGGAAATCGATCACCCCGTTGGCCCGCTTGTCGTGATTGAAGATCGGCCAGCCGCCAATCGTGAGGGAGCCGCTGTCGTTGACCCGTCCGTTGGGATCGATCGCCTTCTCCTGCAGGGCCAGGGCCAGGTTGATCGGCTTGAACGTGGAACCCGGTTCATAAAGATCCTGCACCGACCACTCGCGGAACAGACCGGGGTTGAACTTCCAGAATTTGTTGGGGTCATACGTCGGCGTGGACGCAAGGGCCAGCAGCTCTCCGTTGCGCACATCCATCACCAGGGCCACCCCCCGCTTCGCCTTCCACTGCTTGACCTGCTTGCTGAGGGCCTGCTGGGCCACCTGTTGCAGGCGGGCATCAAGGGTCAGCTGAAGGCGCAGATCGTCGCCGTAGAGCACGCCAGCCTGCAGACCCTCCGGCAGGGGGGTGCCATCGGCGCCGCGTCGCATGCGCAGCACCGCCTCATGGCGCTTGAGATCCCGGTCGCGGCTCTGCTCCAGGCCGGCCTGCGGCACCCGCTCCAGGTTGAGGAAGCCCACCACATTGGCGAACAAGGAACCCTGGGGATAGAGCCGCTGTGGATAGGCCTCGAGATCCAGGCCGCTGATGCCCAGTTCCCGGACCCGCTCGGCCGTGTCAGGGTCGAGATCGGTGGCCAGCTTGACTCCGCTGCGGCGGCCACCGATACGGTCTTCCAGGCTGGCCGGAGGCACGGCCAGCACTGGAGCCAGGCGCTCGATCACGTCGGCTGGGGGCCTCAGCTTCTGGGGATCGTCACCCGGGAGGTTGAAGTACCGGGGATGGGCCCAGAGGGTGTAGCGCTCCTCATCCAGGGCCACCAGACGTCCGGTGCGATCCACGATGGTGCGGCGCTTGCCGATCGGCACCTGGGAATGGGTCTGGATAGCCCGGGCCTTGGCCTGCAGCCGGGGCGAATCGACCACCTGCAGCCAGGCCAGTCGTGCCGCCAGACCAGTGAGGCCAACAGCCAGGATCAGATAGACGGACAGCAACCGGCCTGGGGAGATCGGATGCAGATCAACCACCCGACCCGGGGGGCGGCGACGGGGGCGGAGATCGGTCGAGGATGCCGCCATGGGAGGGATCGACGCTGCAGAGACCGGTGAGCCGGAACGTTCAGTAACCAGACGGGATGCGATCGATCTGGATACTGGCCAAGAGTGGCAGGCCCCGTCGTCCAGCCTCTGCCTGGGGAGCTGGCAGATAGACCAGCTTCTCACTGCTGGTGGGTTCGACAAGGCCTGGAGTCCTGGCCACACCGAGATGATGCTGTTCCAGCACAGCAGTGGCTTCCTGGAGGCGATGCTCCAGCACCTGAGAGGTCTCCAGTTCCTGATAGCTACGGGCCCAGTGGGCCTGCCAGTAGAGAGTGAGGGCACTCAGGCCGAGCATGGCCACACCCAGACCGAGCAAGGCTCCGTCACTCGCACGGTGAAGGCCCGCCAGCCAAGGCGAGCGGCGTGCGATCCGGGTCGGAGACATTGATCCCTGGATCAGCTCCAGAGATCGCCGGATCGGGGCTCGCCGGGGGGGTTTGGGGGAGGAGGGGGAGGCGAGCAAAGCCTGGATGGAATCTGCGCAAGTGAACCATTGAACAGGGGCACTCGCAAGCTGTGGCGGCGCCATCCGCAAATCGGCACAGCACAGCCCGCTCCAGGCTCAGCCCCCAAGCAACAGCAGGTTGGAGAAGGTGAGGGCATTCCAGAGGCCATGCATCAGGACGCAGGCCCCGAGCCGGCCGCTGCGCAACCGCAGCCAGCCCAGCCCCAGACCCAGCACAAACAAGGGCGCCAGCTCGCCCAGGCTGAGGTGGGCCAGGGCGAAGAGGGCCGCACTGCCGAGCACGCCTCCCGTACCACCGAGACGCCGCGCCAGGACCGGCAGCAGCACGCCTCGGAACAGGGTCTCCTCGAACAGAGGTGCCAGCACCATGGCCGTCGCGGCAAAACAGAGCAGCGCCGCAGAGTTGCCGCTGGTGAGCACCAGCTCCAGCAGAGGATTGCTGCCGCTTGGATCACTCCAGATCCACTGCAGGATCCAGCCGGTCAGGGCCACCACCGGCAACACCATCACCAGGTGGGAGGCGGCCCAGCGGAGGCTGAGGCTGAGCGGCCGCCAGCGCCACTGCAACCAGCCACCCTCCGGTACAGGTCCCAACCCAGCCAACAGGACAGCGAGCAGGGTCAGGGGGGCGGCCATCAGCCCCAGATAGAGCCCGAGCACCTGCAGCCCCTGGCCCAAAGCCAGGTCCACCCCGAGTGCGGCCACTGCGGAGCTGAGCAGCGGGCCGAGCAGCAGCGGGGTGAGCACTTCACCCAGCAGCACGAAACCACCGGCGATCAGCAGGGTCACATCCACACCGGAGAGGGTGGGGCCCTGCAAGGGGGGAAGGGGCGCCTGGCGACCACGCCAGGCCAGCCACAGCTGCCGCACCAGCAGGGCCAGTCCGAGCAGCAACAGCAGAGCGGGCAGCAGGTTGATGCCGACCAGCCGCCAGAGGGCTGCACGGGCAGGGCCCGCCTCCAGGCATCGCAGCGGCCGATCCTCGGCATCAGCGCTGAGCTGCTCGCAGCCCAGGCGCCGCAACAGCGGCGAGGGTGACCACGGCTCCAGCAGAGTGGCGATCAGGTCGTCGGGCGTCAGGGCGGCCAGCAGGGCGGGATCAGCGACCGCCAGAGCCGAAGGGCTGGCCGCCGGTTCCTCACCGGACCGGGAGGGGGAGGGAGACCCCAGCAGGGCATCGAGCAGGGGGCGCCGGGAGGGGGGAAGCTCGGCGGTTGCGCGTAAATCCTGCAGCAACGCCCGGGCCTGGGCGTCGTCGCCGCGGCCACGCTCAAGCAGGGCCCACTGCAGCCGCAGCGGCGGAGCGGTCAGTCCAGCCGTGTCGCCATCGAGTCGTTGCAACTCCCTCCGCAACGCTTCCAGCGGATCGGCCCCCACCAGCAGGGGCTGCAACGGAGCGGGAACCGCCGGCGCCGCCAGAGCAGCCAGCTCCAGCTGGCGCAGATCGAGGGCGGTGGCCACCGACGGCCGCTGCAGGCTGTCGAGCAGGCCGTTGAACCAGACCAGGGCACTCAGAGCCAGGCTGAGGAACGCCAGGGCGGGCTTCCAGGTTGCGGAGGACGGAGCCATGCAGTGCGCCGGTGGCCCTGGGATTCTGGTCTGCAGGGGCCGCACACCCCCCGCGACCTGGCTCCCGACCCCTCCCATACGATGGCCGCACCTGCGCCACAGCTCCGTGTCCCTCCGGTTGGTTCTGGTCCGTCACGGGCTGAGCACCTTCAACACCGAGCACCGCATTCAGGGACGCGACGATCTCTCCAGCCTCACCGCCGAGGGCCACGAGCAGGCCCGCCGCACCGGTGAGGCCCTTCGGGATCTGCCCCTCGCCGCCGCCTACTGCTCCCCCCTCAGCCGGGCCCGTGACACGGCCCGAGAGCTGCTGCAGGCGCAGGGCACGTCCCTGCAGGCCACAGCGAACGACGGGCTGCTGGAAATTGATCTGACCCCCTGGACCGGCCTGCTGCGCAGCGAGCTGAGGCAGACCTTTCCCGAGGAGGAACGCCGCTGGCGGGAGGCGCCCGAGACCCTGGAATTCAGCCGCCCCGACGGCAGCTGTTACCGCCCCCTCGAGGAGCTGATGGTCCAGTCCCGGGACTGGCTGAACGGGTTGCTTCGGGATCACGCCGAGGCCGTGACCAGCGCCAGCACGAGCACGGTGCTGGTGGTGGCCCATAACGGCATCCTGCGCTGCCTGCTGCTCACCCTGCTGGGCCTGCCCGCCCGTGAGTTCCGCCGACTGCGCCTCGATAACGCCTCGGTGTCGGTGCTGAACCTGAGCGGCTCGGCCAGCGATCCGGAGGTCCAGATCGAGTCGCTGAACGGCACGGTTCATCTCGGCCGCGGCCTGCCGGTCAAGGGCGATGGACCGAGGCTGCTGCTGGTGCGCCACGGCGAAACCGACTGGAACCGCCAGGGGCGTTTTCAGGGCCAGATCGATATTCCCTTGAACGCCAATGGCCTGGCCCAGGCCCAGGCCGCCAGGTCCTTCCTGGCGGATCAGAGCCTGCAGCGGGCCTACACCAGCTCGATGTCACGGCCGCGTCGCACCGCCGAGGTGATTCTCGAAGACCATCCCGGTGTGCCGCTCACCAGCACCGACGGGCTGGTGGAGATCGGCCATGGCCTCTGGGAGGGCTGTCTCGAAGCCGAGATCGCTGAGCGCTGGCCGCAGCTGCTGGCTGACTGGAAACGGGCACCGGAGACGGTGCTGATGCCGGAGGGGGAAACGATCCAGCACGTGTCGGATCGCTCCCTGCACACCTGGGACGTGATCGCCGCCAGCCTCGATCACGAGGAAACGGCCCTGGTTGTGGCCCACGACGCCGTCAACAAGACGATCCTCTGTGGCCTGCTGGGCCTCCGGCCGGCTGACATCTGGGCGATCAAGCAGGGCAACGGTGGTGTGACCGTGATCGACTATCCCCACGGCGTGGCGGCAGGAGCGGTGGTGAGCTGCCTCAACCTGACCGCCCACCTCGGCGGGGTCCTGGACCGCACCGCGGCGGGAGCCCTCTGATCCGGCCGATGGTGCGCCATCTGCTGGAAGGAGTGACGCTGCTGCCAGGCCCGCAGCAGCAGCCCAGCACCACCGACGTGCTGCTCGAGGACCGTCGCCTGGTGGCTGAGGGCGATGAGGCCCGCCGTCTCCTGCCTCTGGCACCCGTTGTGCGTGTCGACGCTGGCGGCTGCTGGCTGGCGCCTCCCCTGGTGGATCCCCACAGCGTTCTCGAAGATCCATGGGACGGCCGCGCCGAAACCCTGAGCAGCCTGGCTGCGGCAGCCGTGACTGGGGGCTATGGCACCGTGGCCCTGCTGCCGCGTGCCCACGACTGGCGCGACCGGCCCGAGCGCCTGAAGCTGCACTGGCCAGAGCCCCTGCGCCTGCGCCTCTGGGGCAGCCTCAGTCTCAAGGGTGCCGATCAGGATCTGGCCCCCCACGCCGATCAACTGGCCACCGGAGCCCTTGGCCTGGCCGGCGATGACCACCTGCCTCCCCTAGCGCTGCTGGAGAGCAGCTTTCGGCTGGCGGAGATGGCCGAACGGCCGGTGCTGCTGGCTCCGCGGGAGGCCCAGCTGACGCGTCAGGGGTTTGTTCGGGAACGGGTGGAGGGCCTGCGGGCCGGCTGGCCCCTGGATCCGGTGGTGAGCGAAACCCTTCCCCTTCAGACCTTACTGGCCCTTGGCGAGGCCCATCCCTCAGCCCGACTGGTGCTGATGAACCTCTCCACCAGCGAAGCGGTGGAGCAGCTGCGCCGCCATCGCCAGCCACCGCCGACGACGGTGAGCTGGTGGCACCTGCTGGCCGACAGCGGCCGTCTCGATCCAAGTGATGAAGGCTGGCGGGTGGTCCCCTCCCTGGGCAATCCGGCCGATCGGGAGGCCCTGATCGCAGCCCTGGCGGAGGGATTGATCACGGCGGTGGCAGTGCAACACCAGCCGCTTGATGCCGAGGAACGGCTGCTGCCGGTGGATCAGCGACGCGCCGGCGTGGCCGGCCATGGGCTGGCCCTGTCCCTGCTCTGGCAAGAACTGGTCGTGGGCAGGGGCTGGACCGTGGCGGAGCTCTGGCAGGTGCTCTGCTGGGGTCCGGCTGCCCTGCTGGGGGAACGACCCGAGAGCCTGATCGTCCCCAGTGACCGCTGGATTCTGTTCGATCCTGCAGCGTCCTGGAACTGGGACGGTGGGAGTTGCCGGTCGCTGGCCGCCAACCAGTTGCATTGGGGGCAGCCCCTGGTGGGACGGGTGCGGGCCAGCGGACTCATGGATCCTGCGGACTGGTGCCTGATGGGCTGAGGCTGCCCATCTGATCAAAGGGGAAGAACCGCCAGAACGCCCGGCCGATGATCTCCTTCTGGGGCAGGAAGTTGCCGCCGGGCCAGAAGCGACCATCCCAGCTGTTGGCGCGGTTGTCGCCCAGCACCAGAACGTGGCCAGGCGGCACCACGGTGTTGAGGGTGCGGCAGGGGCCGATGCCCTGGCTGTCCACGGGGCAGTAGTTGTGCACGTAGGGCTCGTTCAGCCTCTTGCCATCGATGAACACCTGACCTCGGGGATCCACCGCAACCCGATCACCCGGCACAGCCACCACCCGCTTGATGTAGGCATCGCAGGCCGGCACCTGCAGGCCCGGCAGGGTGCCGATGAAGGGCAGGTTGACCAGGAGGCAACGGAGTGGATTGGGGGAGCTCTCGCCGGTCAGGACCGGATCAAAGTGATAGGGGGAATGGAACACCACGATCTCGCCGCGACGTGGTTCGCGGCTGCGGTAGGAGAGCTTCTCCACCAGCAGGCGATCCTGGATCTGCAGGCCCGGCAACATCGACCCGGAAGGGATGTACCGGGCCTCCATCAGAAACTGGCGGATACCCAGGGCCACCGCCAGGGTGATCAGCACACTGCGCCAGAAGGCCCAGGGGTTCTCGGCCGCATGCGGATGGGGCGTTTCATCCTGAACAGCGGGTGGATCGGGCCGCGCCCCAGGAACGTCATCGTCGTTGGGCGGATGGGGTAGGGGATCGCTCAATGCACTCATCGACGGCGGCGGCTTGGCCCGAGGAAGGCAGATTAGGCAGAGATCGGCCCGCTGCCCCTTCATGGCACGACCCCGCTGGCAAGCTCAGGTCCCACGCCCCCGCAGCACCCTCGCCCTGGCGTGGGATCGCTTTGTGGCCCTGTGGGCAACGGTGAATCTTCTGTGGGTGGCCTTTGATCTCACCTACATCCCCCTGCGCAATTTCTGGCTGCAGCGCAATCTGTATCCACTGCAATCCCTGCCCCTGCGGGTGCCGGTGCCCTTTCTGCCGGATCTCACCCCCCTGGTGGATCCGATCAAGGGCATCGAACCCCACCGCGAAACCCAGGCCTACCTCGATCAGTTCGAGCGCCTGGATCACTCCCTGCAGACCGGCGCATCCCCAAAGGGAAGCTCACCAGCAGACAGCTTCAGCGCTGAGCAGCGGCGGCTGCTGGCGAAGCAGGTGAAGCTGACGCAGCAGATGATCGACAGCAATCCCTTCCTGGCCGCCAACGCCTCCGGCACACTCGAGAAGATCAAGAATCTGCTGCGGCAGCGGGCCGACGAGACCTCGGCCAAACAGGCCTCGGCCGAACTGCTCGATCCGGCCTGGCTGAGCAGCCACCCCTGGGCCACGGAGCGGGTCTTCTGGCGGGAGCAGCTCCTGCCCCTGGTCGCCACCAACTATTGGCGGTCGATCGACGAAAACGGCCGCCCCACCGACCACTTCTGGTTCTACGACCTGGTGCTGTTTCAGAGCGTCTTCGCCCTGGACATCCTCCTGCGCTGCCTGCGGATCCGGCGGCGACTGCCCGGGCTGAGCTGGAGGGATGCGCTGCTGCGACGCTGGATTGATCTGCCCTTGCTGCTGCCCTTCTGGCGCTGGCTGCGCCTGGTGCCTGTGGTGGAACGCCTGCAGTCCAGCGGCCTGATCAACATCGAGCCGCTGCGGGCAGTGATCAGCCGCGGGGTGGTGGCGATGCTGGCGGTGGAACTGTTTGAGGTGCTGTCCCTGCAGCTGGTCGACGGGATCCAGCAGCTTGTGCGCTCGCGGCGGTGGCCTGAGCGGCTTCGGGCCCTGCGCAGCCACCAGAGCGTGATCAGCCCCGACGAACAGGAACTGGTGGAGCTGGTGCGCATCTGGGCACCGCTGCTGCTCAACCAGGTGGCGCCCCGGTTGGAGCCAGAGATCCAGGGAGTTCTGGGGCATGCCCTGCAGCAGAGCCTGCAGAACACGATCGTGCCGGGGCCGCTGCGGCGGATTCAGCTGCTGATGCAGATGGAGCAGGGGCTGAGCCGGCAGCTGGCCAACGGCATGGTGGAAAGTCTGCTGGACGTCTCCCGAGGCACCGGCGAGCGTCTGCAGCGCCGGGATGATCTACAGCTGGAGCTGCTGCAGCGCTTCATCGACCGCTTCTGGGAAGAACTGGCCTCCGCCCTCGAAAATGGGGAGGCACTGCTGCGATCCCAGGCGCTGCTCTGCTCGCTGCTGGAGCAGCTGAAGCGGACCTACCTCGGCCAGATCAACCGAGCCAGCATCGAGGCCCTCATCGAGGAGCTCGAAGAAATCACCCTGCCATCCTCACTGGCTGGCCATGACGGAACCATTCAAGGAGCAGGAGGCGTTGAGACTGATCCAGGCGACACAGGCAGACAGGGGCAGAATCCGAAGCGCGGAGGACGGTGACGACTGGATGGCTGCCTGCCCATGTCCACGACAGAGCCTGAACCACAGGGAGCCTGAGCCTCAGGCATCCAGACAGAAGGTCTGCCACTCTTCAAGCGAGAAGCCGGTCAGGATCCGCCCGTCGCCGCGCACCAGGAAGGGCCGCTTGATCAGCTTGCCATCCGCTTCCAGGGCATCAAGGGCAGCCTCATCATCCATGGCCTTGACAGCCGCTGCACCGAGAGCCCGATAGCTCTGCCCACTGGTGTTGAACAGGCGACGGCGACCGAGCTGCTCCAGCGCCGCCGCCAGTTCCAGGCGTGTGGGAGGGGTGAGGGTGATGTCCAGCAGCTCAGGCTTGAGGCCCTGGCTGGCCAGCCACTGCTGGGCCTTGCGGCAGGTGGAGCACTGGGCATAGGCGTAGAGACGCCAGCCGCTCACTTCTTGCCGACCAGAGCCTTGAGTGCACCCACCAGGCTGTTGGAGCCCTTGCCCACGCCTGCATCAGGGCGGGTACGGACGGTCACGTCCCCGTTGACGGCCGTGCGGCAGCTGAGGCGGTAGTTCGCCGGACGATCAGCCAGGTACACCTCCTCGACATCACTGCGGGGGGAGAGATTGCGCTGGCCCTCGAGCACCTCGACCACGCAGGTGCCGCACTGGCCAAGGCCGCCGCAATTGTTGACGTTGTTGAGGCCCTTGTAAGGGTTGATGCCCGCATCCAAGGCTGCCTTACGAAGATTGGCTCCTTCGATGCAACCGACCTGCTGGCCTTCGCGTTCAAAACGGATGGTGGGCACGGTCGATCCGGGGGGAATGGGCGCCGCCCAACTTAGGGCACCCACCGCAGCATCCCCTGCAGTTACGGCCCGCCTGAAACGGAGTGTTGAGGAGGCAAAGCGCCCGTAGCATCGCGGCTCACCCTCCAATCCGCACCAGCCGTGGTCGAGGAACGCCAGAGCGACACCAGCCACCCGGCCGATAATGACGGTTACGAGCGGGTGGTCCAGCGGCTGATCCCGGGTTACGCCAGCCTGGCCCGCCTGGCCGTGGCCCTGCTGGCAGCCTCGCCCTTGGCCAGCCGTGAGGGAGCTGCCATCCTTGTGGCCGGCTGCGGTACGGGTTCCGAACTGCTCGAAGCCCAGGCTCAGCGACCCGATTGGAGCCTCACCGCCACCGATCCCTCCGCCGAGATGCTGGCCATCGCCCGGGGCCGGCTCTTAGGCGGCGGCAGGATCGACTGGCGCCAGAGCACGGTTGAAGCACTTGCCGAGGACGAGGCGTCGCAGGGACGCTTTGCCGGCGCCCTTTCGGTGCTGGTGTTGCAGTCGCTCCCTGATGACGGCAGCAAGCTGGCCTTCCTCAGCGCCCTCTGCCGCAGCCTGCAGCCGGGCGGTCAGCTGGTGCTGGTGGATCGGATGCAGCCGGAGCGTTCCCCCTTGCGGAAGCAGGTCGAGGCTGCCTGGATCGGCTTCCAGGAGGCCAGCGGCCTTGATGCCGCCGCCGAGGAGCTGGCGCCTCTCACGGAGCAGACCCACCCGATCGGCCTGGCCCGGCTCGGCGCCCTGGTGAACGCGGCGGGATTCAGTGATCCTGCCCGGATCTTTCAGGCTCTCAACTACGAAGGCTTCCTGCTGCAGCGAGCACGTTGAGGAAGTCGTGATATAGCCCCCACCCGCTCTCAGGGATCCAGGGATGGAACCGAGATGGGGGTGTTGGCAAGCTGGGCAGCTTCCATACAACGCTGCAGCAGAGCGGGTACTTCCACCACATCCAGCCAGCCGGTGATGGTGGTTTTGCGGCCCTCGATACTTTTGTAAGTGCGGAAGAATTCAGCCACATCCTCCAGCTGATTCGGTGAGATCTGGCGGATACTGCGCACGCCAACCTGACGCGCATCGGCAGCCGGCACGCAGAGCAACTTGCCGTCGTTGGCACCACAGTCGATCATGTCGAGGATGCCGATCGGGCGCGCAGTGATCAAACAACCGGCAAAGGTTGGCTCTTCCATGATCACCATGGCATCGAGCGGAGCGCCATCCTCCGCAAGGGTGTTGGGGACAAAGCCATAGTCGAAGGGGTAGCGCACCGAAGAGTGCAGCACCCGGTCGAGGGCCATGATGCCGGCCTCCGCGTTGTACTCATATTTGTTGCGACTGCCGGCCGGGATCTCAACGATCAGATTGACCAGTCCCGGTGCCGGACAGGCCGCCAGTTTGCTGAGATCCATGGCCCGTCTCGCGCAGGGGGATTGTCACGGCAGGCCCTGGAGCCGCGGCGGAAGGCAGCCAGGTGGGCCGTTGAGCCATCACGCTACCGAGGGGCACGAGAACGGTGGCAAGGGCGATGGTGAAGCCCAGAATGGGAGAGAGCGAGAGCTGGATCAGCCCCGGACTGGGGGGCTCCTCAAGGGATTCCTGACCGGTATCGAGACCGTCTTGCTTCTGATCTTCAGGAGTGGTCTGGAGCAAGGCCCCGATCAGTGAGGCGGTGGCAGGAGGAGGATGGTCCATGAAAAAGCGGAACCCACGAGCAAGTCAGCCGCGGCCGGAGGGGCAACTGACCTGAAGGGTCCTACCTGTGGCGACGGCTCAGCTGCGGAACTCATGGCACTGCCCTAAGGAGGGAATGAGGAGCCGCAGCAGCTGGAGCACAGGAAGGGACGAACGGCCTGAGGGGTCCTGAAGACGGGGATGAAAGAAGGAACAGGAATCTTACGTCTCCCTGCAGGCAAGCGATGCATCCAGTTTGGCAACAACTCAAGCGCCTCATTTGAGTCCGCCGATTGAGCCAGTGCAGCTTCTGGCTCTGCGGATGTCACTACGGCAGATGTCGACGATGACGGATCGCTGGCGATTCCTCAGGCTGCTCGCTGGCGATTCCTCAGGCTGCCGGTCGCGCCTGATCAAAGCTGTCGCGGTGGGCAGGCGCAGGCAGGGGGGCTGAGCCCTCCTCGAACGCATCGAGACGGCTGCGGATCGCGCGCAGCTCATCAAGAATCGATGTGAGCAGCTGCTGGGTCGCGGTCGACGGCGAGTTGAGCACCTCCACGGTCACCTCCTTGATCCTCAGGACATCCCGGGCGAAGCGAGCCACCTCATGGGGATGGAACAGCAGCGGATCCTTCTGGTCGCTTCGGTACTCGGGATTGAGCTTGCGTGGATTGAAGGGGGGATTGAGGTTGCGCGGATCGGTGTTGGTGTAGCGATAGACCGAAGCCCTTGAACGGTTGAGCGCCTTCTGGACCTCATCAATGCCGATCAGTCCCTCCGGGGTAATCGCTGCAGCGGCCCCTGCGGCAGGCGGCTCCTGTTCGCTGGCGGGGCGATCAGGTCCGGACGCGGCCAGAACATATCCAGATGGAGCCACTGCCCCATAACCCACCCCTCGGGGCGGAGAAGGGGGAGTCGCAGCAGGGGCACTGCGCAGGCCCGGTGCCAGACCGGTGAAGCCGCTGGCCACCGCCGAAACAGGCGCCGCAGCGCTCGAAGCCAGCCCTCCCGCTCCACCGTTTGTTCCTGGGAAGGGTGGCATGAGACGACAGTTAGACAGGTGGGAAACGCGCCAGACGTTAGCAGAGCTTTCCAGGTGTGCCAGGGGCTCCGCCGTGGGATCAGGCCCCTTCAGCAACCGTCCCGCTCACCCTTGCAGGATTCTTCGACCATCAGTCAGGCCCTGGGCAGTGGTAATTTCCCAAACCCACTGCCCCACAACGATGCGCGTCTCCCGCCTGATGCTGGTGACGCTCCGGGACGATCCGGCCGAAGCTGAGATTGCCTCGCACAAGCTGCTGTTGCGGGCCGGATACATCCGCCGCATCGCCTCGGGCATCTACGCCTATCTCCCCCTGCTCTGGCGGGTGCTGCGCAAGGTTGCGACGATCGTGCGTGAGGAGCTGGACGCCACCGGGGCCCTCGAGACACTGCTGCCCCAGCTCCAGCCTGCTGATCTCTGGGAGAGAAGTGGTCGCTGGGCCGGCTATACCGCCGGCGAGGGAATCATGTTCCACCTGGAGGATCGCCAGGGCCGCGAGCTGGGCCTCGGCCCCACCCATGAAGAGGTGATCACCGCGCTGGCGGCAGAGCTGCTGCGCTCCTACCGGCAGCTGCCGGTGAACCTCTACCAGATCCAGACCAAGTTCCGCGATGAGATCCGCCCCCGCTTCGGCCTGATGCGGGGGCGCGAATTCATCATGAAGGATGCCTATTCCTTCCACGCCAGCGAAGCCTGCCTGAGGGACACCTACGCAGCGATGGATCAGGCCTACCGCCGCATCTTCAGCCGATGCGGGCTGCGGACCGTGGCGGTGGAAGCCGACAGCGGCGCCATCGGCGGCTCGGCCAGCCAGGAATTCATGGTGACCGCCGAGGCCGGCGAAGACCTGATTCTCACCAGCCCCGACGGCCGCTACGCCGCCAATCAGGAGCGGGCCGTCTCCCTGGCACCCGAAGCGGTGGCGCTCACGGACCAGCCCTGTCAGGAGCTGAGCACGCCGGGGCAGACGACGATCGAACAGCTGTGCAGCGGGCATGGCTTCGATCCGAGCCAGATCGTCAAGGTGCTGCTGCTGCTGGCTCGCTTCGCCGATGGCGCTGACCAGCCCCTGGTGGTGAGCCTGCGAGGAGACCAGCAACTCAACGAGGTCAAGCTGGCCAATGCCGTTCAGGCCCGCCTGGGTGCGGAACGGGGCAGCCTGCTCGAGCTGGCCCCGCTCACGGCCGATCAGCTGGAGCGACAGGGACTGGCGCCCCTTCCCTTCGGCTCCCTCGGCCCGGATCTGAGCGATGCGGTTCTGTCTGGAGCCCGGGACTGGACCCCGCGCTTCCTGCGGCTCGCCGACGGAACCGCCGCCTCTCTGCAACGCTTCGTCTGCGGGGCCAACCGCCTCGACACCCACCGCGTCGGTGCTCGCTGGGGGCCATCCAACCCCTGTCCGGAGTCCCTGGATCTGCGCGCCGCCCAGCCTGGCGACCGCTGCCAGCACGACCCGAGCCAGGAACTGGAGGCGGCCCGAGGCATCGAAGTGGGCCACATCTTCCAGCTGGGCCGCAAGTATTCCGAGGCCCTCGACGCCCGTTTCACCGCCGAGAGCGGAGCCGACGAGGCCCTGTGGATGGGGTGCTACGGCATCGGGGTCTCGAGGCTGGCCCAGGCCGCGGTGGAACAGAACCACGACCGCAACGGCATCTGCTGGCCCGTCTCGATCGCGCCCTTCGAGGTGATCGTGGTGGTGGCAAGCAGCCAGGACAGCCAGCAGGTGACCCTGGCTGAGCGGCTGTATGGCGAGCTGCAGGAGGCGGGCCTGGAGGTGCTGCTGGATGACCGCAACGAGCGCGCCGGCGTCAAGTTCAAGGATGCGGACCTGATCGGCATCCCCTGGCGTCTGGTAGTGGGCCGCGGCGCCGCTGACGGCCAGGTGGAGCTGGTGGAACGGGCCAGCGGTGACAAGCAGGATCTCAGCGCCGACGAACTCCTGGCCGAACTGCTGCCCCGGATCCAGGCGGGCCGCCAGGGTCTGCGCAACCCGGCCCAGGGCTGAGCGCTGGCCTGTCGATGTCCAATCCCTAGGATTCCCCAACCCTTTGCCAATTCCCCATGGCTGCCTTCTGGCAACGCGTCCAGCACCGGTTGCGTGCTGTACTGGTGGCTCTGGGTCTGTGCCTGGCGCTCGGGCTCACGGCCTGCAGTGGAGCCTCCTCGGGCCTGAGCGGCAACTATGTGGACGACACCATGGCCGTGGCGCAGAGCCTCCTGACCACGATCGCGATCCCGCAGGACGATCCTGGACACGCCGCCGCCGAGACCGAGGCCCGGGCCCTGATCAACAGCTACATGGCCCGCTACCGGCCCCAGAGCAGTGTCAATGGCCTGAGCTCGTTCACCACCATGCAGACGGCGCTCAACTCCCTGGCCGGCCACTACACCAATTACGCCAATCGGCCCCTGCCCGATGCCCTGAGGGAGCGGCTGGAGAAAGAGCTGCAGAAAGCCGAACGCAACGTTGTGCGAGGCACCTGATCCCCCTGTCCTCGCTCAGCCCGTCGAGCTGCCCCCCAGGACGGCGTCAATCCAACGACGAGCACACGCCGTTCCAGTCTGGGCAGCTTTTTCTGTCTGCGGGTCGCAGGATTCATGGCGGCGGCCTGCGAAGTCAGGCCCGAAAAAATCTGTTGGCGAAAGGGAGGGATGGAAACCGGCTCACCAGGGCGGTCGACCCAGGGATTTTGACGAAAAGCCACCTGATCTGAGAGGCTTTCGGATTGTGCTTTGAAGCGGCTTCGGGCCGCTGTGTTCTTCCTTGGCCAACGTTGTCGTCATCGGTGCGCAGTGGGGTGACGAGGGGAAGGGAAAGATCACGGATCTGCTGAGCCGCTCCGCCGATGTGGTGGTGCGCTACCAGGGAGGCGTCAACGCCGGCCACACGATCGTGGTGGATGGTCGGGTGCTGAAGCTGCACCTGATTCCCTCCGGAATTCTCTATGCCGACACCACCTGCCTGATCGGCTCAGGCACGGTGGTGGATCCCAAGGTGATGCTGGTCGAGCTCGACATGCTGCTCGGCCTGGGCATCGATGTGAGCGGCCTGCAGCTGGCGTCCACCGCCCATGTGACCATGCCTTACCACCGCCTGCTGGATCAGGCGATGGAACAGCGGCGCGGCGATCGCCGCATCGGCACCACCGGCCGCGGCATCGGCCCCACCTATGCGGACAAGGCCGAACGCAACGGCATCCGGGTGATCGATCTTCTCGATGAGACCCGCCTGCGCGACCGGCTCGCCGGCCCCCTGGCCGAGAAGAACGAGATCCTCCAGAAGCTCTACGGCCTCGAACCGCTCGATTTCGAGGCGGTGGTGGCCGAATACGTGGGCTACGGCCAGCGCCTCGCCCCCCACGTGGTGGAGTGCACCCGCACCATCCATGAAGCGGCCCGGGCCCGCAAGAACATCCTGTTCGAGGGCGCCCAGGGAACCCTGCTCGACCTGGACCATGGCACCTACCCCTACGTCACCTCCTCCAACCCGGTGAGCGGTGGGGCCTGCATCGGAGCCGGCGTGGGTCCCACCCTGATCGACCGGGTGATCGGCGTGGCCAAGGCCTACACCACCCGCGTCGGCGAAGGTCCCTTCCCCACCGAACTGGAGGGCAGCCTCAACGACCACCTCTGCGATCGTGGCGGCGAGTACGGCACCACCACTGGCCGCCGCCGCCGCTGCGGCTGGTTCGACGGCGTGATCGGTCGCTACGCCGTACAGGTGAACGGGCTCGACTGCCTGGCGATCACCAAGCTGGACGTGCTCGATGAGCTCGACGAGATCCAGGTGTGCGTCGCCTACGAACTCGACGGCGAGCGCATCGTCCATTTCCCCAGCAGCTCCGAAGCCTTCGCCCGCTGCAAACCGATCTACGAGACCCTGCCCGGCTGGCAGACCTCAACCGCCGACTGCCGCAGCCTCGACGATCTGCCCGGCACCGCGATGGCGTACCTCCGCTTTCTCGCCGAACTGATGGAGGTACCGATCGCCATCGTGTCGCTCGGCGCCAGCCGGGATCAGACGATCGTGGTCGAGGATCCGATCCACGGTCCCAAGCGCGCCCTCCTGAACGTCTGAGGCATCGCCATGACGACCAAATCCTTCGACGTGGTGGGCATCGGCAACGCCATCGTGGACGTGCTGGTGCAGGCCGACGACCGCTTTCTCGGCGACCATGGCCTCACCAAGGGCACCATGGCCCTGATCGATGAGCAGCAGGCCGAGCAGCTCTACGCCAGTGTCGGGCCTGGCCTGGAGACCTCCGGCGGCTCCGCCGCCAACACCCTGGCCGGCATCGCCCAGCTGGGCGGCCGAGCCGGCTTCATCGGCCGGGTGCGGGATGACCAGCTCGGAGCGATCTTCAGCCACGACATCCGCTCGGTGGGCGCTCATTTCGACACCCCCGCAGCCCGCAGCGGCCCCTCCACGGCCCGCTGCCTGATCCTGGTCACCCCCGATGCCCAGCGCACCATGTGCACCTATCTGGGGGCATCCGTGGGGCTTGATCCCACCGACCTCGACCTCACCCTGGTGAGCCAGGCCAGGCTGCTTTACCTGGAGGGCTACCTCTGGGACAGCGAAGAGGCCAAGCGCGCCTTTCTGGCGGCGGCCGAAGCCATCCGCGCCACTGGCGGCGAGGTGGCCCTGAGCCTCTCCGATGCCTTCTGCGTGGAACGGCACCGCGACAGCTTCCTCGAGCTGGTTGATGGTCACGTCGATCTGCTGTTCGCCAACGAGATGGAGATCACGGCCCTCTACCGGGCCAACAGCTTCGAGGAGGCCGCCGATCAGGTGCGGGGCCGCTGCAAGGTGGCGGCCCTGACCCGCAGTGAACAGGGCTCCCTGATCCTCAGCGGCGACACCACGATCCAGGTGGAACCGGTGGTGCTGGGCAACCTGATCGATACAACCGGAGCCGGGGACCTCTACGCCGCCGGCTTCCTGTACGGCTACACCCGCGGCGAGAGCCTGGAGCGCTGCGGACGGCTCGGATCGCTCTGTGCCGGTGCGGTGGTGACCCAGCTGGGTCCGCGCCCCCAGGGCTCACTCAAGGACCTGGTGGCGTCCCACCTGGGTTGAGTGGAGCTTCGCCAAGCCCGCAGCTCTCGGCCAGCCACCGCCCGTAGGCGGCACTGGCCGCCACGGGCCAGTGGATCCACTCGGGCGTGTCGTAGCTGTGCAGGGCCCGCACGGCGCTCTCCAGGTCGACCAGGCGGGAGGCATGGGTCTTGAGCAGCAGCTGCACCTCCTCAGCGGTTTCGATCGCCCCCTGCCAGCGGTAGATCGAACGGAGCGGCGTCAGGGCGACACAGGCCACCAGCCGCCGTTCCACCAAGACACGAGCCAGGACCTGGGCCCTCTCGACATCGGCCTCCGTGGTGAGGGCCAGCACCAGGGAAGCGGGGCCGGCGGAGCCATCCGCGCTGGGTTCAGGCTGGGGACCCTCGGCCGGCAGATGGCCAGCCTGCGGCATGGCGGCCGGCGGAGGATCCGCCTGTTGCATGGCGGCTGCCTGGGGGCAACCGGTTTTGCTGGACTCCATGGCGGGCATGGGGGGCTTCAGATGCTGCCCATGCTGGAGCGGCTCAAGCGGGCCAGCCGATCCGCTCCAGCAAAGCCGCCCAGGCGAGGCCCTGGCGCGCATGTGGTTCCTGTGGAGCGCGCAGCAACAGCAAGTGCAGTCCGAGATCCGCCGCCAGCGTTCGCCAGAGGGTTTCGGTGCGCCCGCCGGACTGGCGGCAGAGCACGTGACTGATCGCCCAGCGGCGACACAGGGCCCGTTCCACCGCGGCACCGACGGCGGGCCGCAGACAGGCGATCCTCTCGGGGGGCAAGCCGGCCGCCAGGGCCAAGGCCAGGGCACTGGGAGCCGGCAGCACCCGGGCGAAGTGGCGCGCTCCTTCACTGGAGGCCAGCGCCTCGGGTAACTGCCGCGAGCCGATCGCCAGCAGCAGCCGTCGGCCCTGCCAGGGACCGCACCCCTCGAGGGCAGACACCCCCTCCAGCAGCAAAGGCTCTGGAGAGGACGGCTTTGGCGTGGTCGGCCATGGTGCACCACTGCCCGTCGCCGGCTCCAGTGCAGGCTCCCGCGCAGGGTCGGCCCGCAGCAGGCGCAGCAGGGGCTGCTCCAGGGCAGCGCAGGCCCTTTGCAGCTCGTCTGAGATCCGCACCGCAAAGGGATGGCTGGCATCCACGACCCAGCGGAAGGGGCGCCCCTTCCGCTGGGCCTCCTGCAACACCTGCGCCACACCCTGCGGCCCGAGGGCGCCCACCCCAATCTCCAGGGCGGGATGGGGGGCATAGGCGCGCACGGCCGCGGCCGTGACCACATTCACCTGCACCCGCCAGCCGCGTTGCAGCAGAGCGGCCGCCAGCGGCGGCCCTTCGCCCGTGCCGGCAACCAACCAGAGACGATCCTGAGCCACAGGAGCAGCGACAGGGCTTGAGCGGTGCATCAGGATGGGGTGATCAACCGGCCGGCGGGGCGTGAATCACTGTTTGCTTGAAGTGGAGGTGCTGGAGGCTCCCCAGATCCGCTACACCCAGGACAACCAGACCCCGATTGCGGAGATGGCGGTGCGGCTCGATGGCCTGCGGCCCGATGATCCGCCGGGGCAGCTGAAGGTGGTGGGCTGGGGCAACCTCGCCCAGGATCTGCAGAACCGGGTCCAGGTGGGCCAGCGGCTGGTGCTGGAAGGTCGACTGCGGATCAACACCGTGAGCCGACCCGATGGGGTCAAGGAGAAGCGGGCGGAATTCACCCTTTCGCGGCTGCACCCGATCGGACCGGACGGCAGCAGCTCTGGCGGACCGGCACTGGGCGGCGCTGGCATGGCCCCAGCAGCGGGCCCTGGGATGGCTGGCGGCCAACGGCCAGCGGCGGCGGCGC
>NZ_JAYGID010000099.1:0-4554 GCF_034931685.1 Synechococcus sp. CCY9202 | reverse complement strand
GGGATCCGCTCCTCGATCGAGACGTAGGAGAACAAGGAGCCGCTGCGCTCCTGCTGACCTCGCATCAAACCTGGGGCAGTTGACTCATTCTCGCAGAGGAAGCGGGGTTTTTCAGCAAACTCTTAGGCTGCCTCCGCTGTGCCGCCGACTCGATGCCACCCAGCTTCTATGTCAACAACCGCCGGGACGGCTCCAGGTTGCTGAGTAGCGCCCTGGTGATCACAGGTGCGGGCTTTGTACGGATCGATCATCCCGTTGGACGCGTCGTGGCCGTGATCGGTTCTGTCGTCAGCCTCTACTGGTGGTTTCAGTACCGCAAGCTGGAACACTGATGGCAGGCTTCATATCAGAGTCGCGATTATCAGTCTCCTGCTCAGCCTGCAGCCATCGATCCGGCCTGGAGGCTTGGCCAGCCTCAATCTCAACCAGAGCACACAACGACCTTCACCGACAGGTGGACCAGCCCCAGTGGCGCGAGACCCAATGGTGTACGAACCAGTGGCACGACCAACGGATCTCCCACTGACGTGATCCCATCTCCGCTGGAGCCCCGATCCCAGAACGCCTACGCCACATCCGCTGGCCTGCCTTCATTTGGCGTGGCCGAGCTCAATCGGGCCATCGGAACCCTGCTGGAACGGGGGTTTGCGCCGCGCTTTCTGCTGGAGGCGACCGTGAGCCGTCCGCAGCTCAAGAAGGGACACATCTGGCTGACCCTCACCGATGGCGACGCCACCATCTCAGGGGTGATCTGGTCTTCCCTGCGCCAGAAACTCTCGTACCTCCCCGCCGAAGGTGACGGTGTCACCATCATCGGCCGTCTCAATTTCTGGGACGCCCGAGCCAGCCTCTGCGTCCAGGTGCTGGACATTCGCCCAGGGCGCCAGGCTGCCTTGCGCCAATTCGAGCGGGTGCGGGAACTGTTGGCACCGGAAGGCTGGTTCGACCCAGAGCGAAAGCGCCCTCTGCCCGAACATCCCGGGTGCATCGCCCTGCTCACCAGCGTGCCCAGCTCCGCCCTGGCGGACATGCTGCGCACTGCCCGCGAACGATGGCCGGCCACACGGATTCTGGTGGTGCCGATCCCCGTGCAGGGTCCCGTGGAAGGGGAAATCTGCACGGCGCTGGAGGCCGTAAGCCGCCAGGCCGAACGACTCGGTGTCGAGGCGTTGGTGCTGGCCCGAGGGGGAGGGAATCGAGAGGATCTGGCGGTGTTCGACGGCGAACGGCTGGCCCGTTGCCTGGGCAGTGCCGCAATCCCGGTGGTCTGCGGTCTGGGCCATGAAGACGACACCACCATTGCTGATCTGGTGGCGGACTATCGGGCCGCCACGCCCACGGCCGCTCTGGTGGCCCTGCTGCCTGACCAGCAGGGGGCACTTCTGGATCTGCGCCAGCAACGTCTCCATCTGCAGCGATCCTTGCGCTGGCGCCTCGATCTGGAAACACAACGGCTGGCGCAGCAACGCCAGAGGCTCGAGGCTCTTCACCCCCAAGGGCTGCTGGTTCAGAGCCGCCAGCGTCTGCAGCAGCAACGTCAGTTGCTTCAGGCCCTCTCGCCGCAGCACATCCTGGAGCGTGGCTTCTCGCTGGTGCGGGGGCAGGATGGCCATCTGCTGCGCACCTGGAAGGAGGTGAACGCCGGTGACGCGATCACTGTGCAGCTCCGTGAGGGGGGGCTGGAAGCCGTGGTGAGCCGCAGTGCCGCAACCTCGATCTGAAACACCTGGTCCAGTGACGACCCTGACCACCAACCCCCATGCTCAAGAAGACCGAAGCAACTCCATCCGAAGATTTCCCAAGCGACGGAACAGCCGCCACCGATCCACTGCCCACGACACCGGTCAAGGGCAGCTCCAATCTCAGCAAGAGCCCAAAAAGATCGGGTCGCAAGGCAGCCGAACCCAAGGCAGCTGATCGCCGGGCATCGGCCCCCAAAACAGATCCCTCACCCAGCGGGGCAGAGGATCTCAGCTTTCTCCAGTCTCGAACGGCCCTTGAGCTTGTGTTGGCGGAGCTGCAGACCAGCGACCTCGACGTCGAGCACATGGCGGCGCTGTACCGACGTGGCCTGAGCTACATCGATCGATGCGAAGCCATACTCGAACATGTGGAACAAGAGGTGTTGCAGTGGTCCCAGCAAGACGAACAGAGTGAGCCAAGGCCTTTCGAACCCTCATGAACGAGACACACCTCACGCCGATCCAGTCCTTGACAACACGGAGACCACTCACCCGCCGATCAAATCACTCAGCCTCCATCATCCACCCCATAATCCGCACATCTCAATTCGACCAAGCAATCTTCCGCCGATGATTCTTGGCACCAACTACAACCCCACTGATCCACCACAATTCTTGAGGAACGATGTATGACCTCAAAGTCCTTCGCCATGCACTGGCTTCCCCAGAGTCCCTTACAGGCGATCTACCTCATCCTTGCCATTGCTGGAGCCGTGCTGCCCTGGATGGCTAATCTTGACTTTATCGAACTCAATCATCAGGCCTTCGATCTGCCATCATTCATCGCTTTAGCGACCGCCAATCCTGCCGCCACCTCTCTGTCCAGAGATCTGATGATCGGCGCCACTGCTGTGGTGATCTGGATAGTGCAGGAAAGCCGACGCCTGCAGATGCGCGGGCTGATCTGGGTGCTACTGAGCTGCGTCCTGATCGCCTTCGCCTGCGGGGCTCCTCTGTTTCTCTATTTGCGGGAACGTCGCCTGGCAGAACAATTGAGTGAAGGGGTGCAGGCCACGGGCAGCTGAAGCACCCGACGCACGCCGTCAACGATCGTCCACCTCCTGGGCCACCACATCGATGGTGACGGTGCTCGCCTCCTTCTCCATGCCGCGAGACTGAGGCTGCAAGGGATCATCGGTGAGATTCACCATCATCCCCTCCGATTCCGCCTGCATGGATGCACCGCAGAGAGGACAGGACTCCTGGGAAAAGCTGGCACTGCCGCAACGAGGACAGGTTTGCAGGCGTCGCCGCAGAACCTGCCAGCCAATCCAGACACCCCCAGCAGCGATCAGCGGCAGCAGCAGCAGGCCAAGGGTCAGACCTCCAAGCACATCCAGCAGGACACGGCCTGCTGGGCTGGGGGCCAGCAGGAGAAGACCCAGCAAGACAAGCCAGATCCAGGGGAAAGAGCGCTGCATCAGATCTGCGAAGCGATGAGGTTGCGATGCATGATCAAGTCATGGCAGGGGTTCGGGCGACAATCCGCTCAAAACACAAGTTTGGGCTTTCTATTTTTACGTGCGTGCCACAACACCACATTGAGACACTGACTGTAATAGAGAACAACACCAATAAACCAGATCCACAGGGTCAGCACAAGGACACCACCCACTACACCATATGCCTGGAACCTGACACCCAACAGCAGCAGGATTGGCCCAATCGAGAGATTCATCGTAATCAGCACAACCGCAGCCAACACGGCTCCAGGCAGCACAACCCCAAAAGGGACAAGCCGTGAGGGCAAGATCCACAGACCGACCCAGGAGCACAGCAGGCCAATCAGGATCGAAGCACCAAGGTCGGCCCAAAGTGAAACATGGAGCAGGTTTTGCAGCCAAGGTGGCAACCAGGCAAAGGCAACGTCACCATCGATAAACAAGCCAAGGTTACTGATCAACTGATCAAAAACAAGCAACACTGCCAAGACTGAGATCAGCAAGAATGCCTTCAGCCTGAGCACAACGAATCTCCTGACAACCTGGTCCCATGGCAGTCCCTCCAGCCCCGCATGTCGCCAACCCCATACACGATCCATGCCCCGCTGAAGAGTCAGATAAATATTGCCAGCACTGAGCACAAGGAACAGAATGCCCAATAGGCCCGCCCCAAACCCTTGACGCGTAAATTTCTGCAATAGAATCTCAAAAAAAGGCAAGCCAGAAGCCGGCAAAATACCATCTGCCACACCAAGCAATCGCTCCACCAAGCCGCGATCTCTGCCAAGAATCCGCGAGGCAATCGAAAGTGCAATCAACACTGCTGGCAAAAAAGACTGCAGACAGTGATAGGCAAATGCTGCGCTGAGATCCGTGCAATCGTTCTGCAACCATAACCTGTATGCTCCCCAGAAAGGCTTCCACGAACGTTGTAAACGCAGAAGTGATCGAGCCTGCGGCATTGTCATCGAACCCAGTGCCACATCAAATCAGCCTATGCACGGCATCGTATCCAGGCCAAACCAAGTCCACCGATCAATCGTAGCCTTGGCACAGCTGTGCTCCCCATCCTGACGTCTTGGCACGTACGTCCCTATTGGCCCCAACGTCCCTACCAGCTCCTGACTTGACGCATCACGCAAGGACCCAAGCATCGAAACCAATCCCCAGCATCGGCAACTCAATATCATCCCCCCTTGGGGACTGGTGATCGAGGTCGGACAGCTATCTCGTGGCCACCAACCCACAACCCAGGCACACGAAAACGCCCCCGATCGCAGCCTTCAGGCTGCCATCGGAGGCGTCGTCGTGGAGCAAAGTTTGACCTGGCATCGAGCTATTTTCGCAGGAGGCTACCCTCCAACTATCGT